>ONIF01000407.1 GCA_900317795.1 uncultured Eubacteriales bacterium
GAAAAATTTGATTTTGATAATATAGTACTTTCCATGAAGTCGTCAAACGTGGAATTTATGGTAAAAGCCTATGAATTGGCGGCAGAGCAGTGTAAATATCCCTTGCATTTGGGTGTTACCGAGGCAGGCACGGAAAGAATGGGAATCATCAAATCATCTGTCGGAATAGGCTCTCTTTTGCTGAAAGGAATAGGTGATACAATAAGAGTGTCACTTACAGACGAACCCGTGAAAGAGGTATATGCGGCAAAGGATATATTAAAGGCATTGGGACTGAATACAGACGGGATAAAATTTGTATCATGCCCGACTTGCGGAAGAACGAGGATAAATCTCATAGAGATAGCGAAACAGGCGGAAGAACGTCTGAAAGACTGCAAGAAAAATATAACGGTTGCCATAATGGGTTGTGCGGTAAACGGTCCCGGCGAAGCAAGAGAGGCTGATATAGGCATAGCAGGCGGAATAAAAGAGGGATTGATATTCAAGAAAGGGGAAATTGTAAGGAAAGTACCCGAAGAAAAACTGCTTGATGAGTTGGTAAAGGAAATAGAAAAGATGGATTGAAAAGGGAAAGGAGATTTTTTTGAATAAGTTTGTTGAATTTTTCGGGCGTTATATAGACACAAAGAGCTTGCCCGACGGGATAAATGAAAGTATTATTTCAAATATAGATATAGACTCCGAAAGGAGAGTAATGAATATCTATGCGGAGTGCGGGGAACTGCTTGACAGGAATGCGATATTTGAAGCCGAGAGGAAGATAAGAGAAAGTGTATTGAATTTATCGCAGTGTTTTTTCAGACCGCACTATGAAAGTATGCTTTTTGACATAGGGTATTATCCAAATCTTGTGGCAGAGCTGAAAAGGAGAAATGCAAGTCTTAACGGCACTCTCAACGACTCCACAGCGGAAATTGTTGGAAACAGGATAGTAATATATTTACAGCATGGCGGAAAGGATTTGCTTGAAGCACAGAATTTCGGAAAGAATTTATCTGAATTGATAAAGAGTGAATTCGGAGTAAAATTTGATGTAGATTACAGCGGAGTTCTTGCGATAGACTTTGAAAGTCAGGTATATATTGAACAGCAAAAGACAAATGAAGAAAAGGTATTGCGTGAGGTGCAGACAGAGGCACAACAGCAGTATGAAAGCATGATGAAAACCGCCAACGAGAGAAAGGCACAGTTTACAAAGCCCGTCACGGAGGATATACCGAAAACGGCACTTGAAATAGAGGTGAGGGAAGGTGAAACGCTCATTCCGACATATATTCTGGAAAGTGCAAACACGATATACGGAGGGGCGATAAAGGGAGAAAAGCCCACCGAACTGAAAAAAGTGACGGCAAATACAGGCAGAGTAGTTGTATGGGGACAGATATTTTCGATTGAAGTCAAGGATTCCAAGAATAAGAATAAGATAATTTCAATAAGAATTACGGATTTCACAGGCTCGATAACATTGAAAGTGATTGGTGCACCCGAAAAATGTAAGGGGATATTGGAATTAAAATGCGGAATGGCAGTACTTGCAAGGGGTACGGCACAGTATGATAATTTTGACCATGACACAAGTATGATGGTATCGAATATGAGTATTGTAGCCATGCCGAAAGTAGTGGATAATGCGGAGAAAAAGCGTGTTGAACTGCATTTGCATACAAATATGTCCGCAATGGACGCTGTAACGAGTGCCAAAGACCTTATCAACAGGGCATATTCATGGGGAATGCCTGCCATAGCGATAACAGACCATGGAGTTGCACAGGCATACCCCGATGCAATGAATGCGTGTGACGCAATAGAGAAAAAGGGCGGTAAATTTAAAATCATATATGGTGTGGAAGCGTATTTTATCAATGACGAAGTTTCGGGGGCAGTCGAGGGAAATGCGGAAAAGTCGCTTGACGGAGAGTTTATTGTATTTGACATAGAAACAACGGGCTTGGGAGTGGCAAAAGAGAGAATAACCGAAATAGGTGCAGTCAAGATGGTGAACGGGGAAATAAAAGATATATTTTCCACGTTTGTCAATCCCGAAAAGCCTATACCCGAGAAGATAACGGAATTAACGGGCATAGACGACAGCATGGTAAAAGACGCACCCAAAGAAAAAGAAGCTGTTGAGAGATTTTTGGATTATTGCGGAGAAAATGCGGTAGTAGTCGCACACAATGCCAATTTTGATACAAGTTTCATAAAGGCGGCAGCAGAAAGGCATAAAATTCCCTATACGCTTACTCACATAGACACTCTTGCGGTATCAAGGAG
>ONIF01000277.1 GCA_900317795.1 uncultured Eubacteriales bacterium
ATGGCAGATGACGGCACATGGGACACGGACAACGACGGCACATGGTCATACCTCTGTACATCACATGAATATAATGCACCTGTATGGAGTTGGAGCGGTACTTCATCGGCAACAGCATCTTTTACCTGCGGAAAATGCGGTGACGTTCAGACAGTTCAAGCAGTTATCACATCTTCAACAACCCCTGCAGCCTGCACGGAAAACGGCTCAACCGTATATACCGCAACGGCTGTATTTGACGGTCAGACTTATACAGACACAAAAACAGTATCAATCAATGCAACAGGTCATCATTACGGTGAGCCTGTATGGAATTGGAACGGCACTTCATCGGCAACAGCTGATTTCACCTGCGGAAATTGCGGTGACGTTCAGACAGTTCAAGCAGTTATCACATCTTCAACAACCCCTGCAACCTGCACAGAAAACGGCTCAACTGTATATACCGCAACGGCTGTATTTGACGGTCAGACTTATACAGACACAAAAACAGTATCAGTTAATGCAACAGGTCATCATTACGGTGAGCCTGTATGGAATTGGAATGGCACATCATCGGCAACAGCCACTTTCACTTGTGGAAATTGCAGTGACGTTCAGACAGTTCAGGCAAATATCACATCTGCAAGTGCAAACGGTGTTACTACATACACGGCTGTTGTGACATTCAACGGAGATGAATATACAAATTCTGTTTCCGTAAGTGATGTTCCCGAAGAATTTGATGAAGAAGCATTCCTTGCCAAGTGCGAGGCTTACAAAAGGCTTTCAAATGAAAACAAGGAAATTTATCGACAGCTTCTCACGTTTGCAAGGAGCGTTGTAAACGGTGATGAAACAAGCTCGACTTATTCATTTGTATATGAAGATTTCCCGTTAGAATGGACTGATGAAGAATTAGGACTGTCCTCGGGTGCAGGTGAAGAAGAAATGCTGGAAGGACTGGGAGAGAAATTTTTCGGCATATTTGATATAAATACCGTAATCGACGCACTTTTGGCAGACTGTCCCTATGAATTTTACTGGTTCAACAAGACAAAGGGCTATGAGTTTGGTTTATATCCGTATGGTTATTACTGCTCGTCGGGCAGTACTTCAACCATAAGTTTGACGGATTCTCCCGAATATTATATTACAATGGAAGTTTCTGCTAATTATCAAGATGATACAACCGATTCTTTTGATGTTTCAAAAATAAATGCAGTAAAGAACAGCGTGCCTGCTGCTGCAAGGGCTATTGTGAACAAATATGCAGGCGTTTCCGATTATGAGAAGATAAAGGGCTATTCAAATGAACTTTGCAAGCTTGTTGAATACAACTATGATGCGGCAAACGGAAATGTTGCCGATTATGACCTTGACCCGTGGCAGCTTGTATATGTATTTGACGATGATGAAAGTACAAATGTTGTATGTGAGGGCTACTCAAAGGCTTTCAAATATCTTTGCAGTCTTACAGACTTCAACAGCAGTCTTGTAAAATGCTATCTTGTGACGGGTACTCTGTCCGATAATCAGACAAGCGGAAAACATATGTGGAATATCGTAACTATGAATGACGGTAAAAACTATCTTGTTGATGTTACAGACTCCGACGCAACAGGAAGAAATTATCATTCATTCCTGCTGAACGGCGGTACTCTTAACGGTAGTTTCTACCGTGTAAGAAACAGGAGTAACAGTTCCGATGCATTGTATTTTGCTTATGACAATGACACGAATGCTCTTTGGAGTACGGATATTCTCACATTGAGCGGTACAGACTATTCCGAAGTTTTCAATATCACCATAAACGATACTGAAAACGGCACTGTAACGGCAGATGTACAGACAGCCGTACAGGGCGAAACGGTAACTCTTACCGTTTCGGCAGATGAGGGTTATGAAACAGAGAAAGTAATGTATAACAATACGGAAATAGAGGCTGTCAGCGGTGTATATTCTTTTGAAATGCCCGCAGAAGATGTTGAAATAAGTGTTGTTTTCGTTTTAAGCGAAGAAAAGACTATTCCCGTCAATTTCGTGGACATCAACGGCAAAATTAAAACAACTCTTGAAATATCCGCAATAAACGGCTCTTTTGCCGATGTTTCCGAAGAACTGAATAATATCCCTTCTGCACCGTACCTTGACGGATATGAATTTGCGGGCTGGTCTGTCGGTGATAATACTTATGACAGTGACGGATTGAAAGCGGTTCTTGTACAGCTTATTTCTCAAGAACCCGAAAGCATAACCGTAAATGAAGTGTATAATCAGAAAGAAACATTGTACACGGTCAATGTAATAGGCGGAACTCTTGCAGACGGCAGTACAAGCGGACAGTTCAAAGCTTCCGAACAGCTCTTTATTACAGCCTGTCTGGCTTCCGAGGGACAGAAATTCTCTCATTGGGAGAAAGATGGTGTAATTGTCGGCTATGAAGAAACGTATGCATTCCGTATGCCGTCAACAGATGAAACGACTTTCACGGCAAAATATGTCACCGAAGAAACAGATGTAAATAAAGTCGGCACAGCATATATTGAAAGCGTGACAAAGACAGGTGAGAATAAAATTTCATTTGTATCTGTCGTATCCGTTCCCGACGGCAGTAAAATACTTCGTGCAGGGGTAGTGGCAAATACGGAAGCAAATCTCGGCAGTAATGAACTGACAATAGACAATACACTTTTTGAGAGTTACAATTCCACTACTTGCAGGAGTTACACCACTTTCAAATATACTTTTACAAAGAAAAATGTACAGGCAGATGATATATGGTGTGTACGTGCATATCTCAGATATACAGATGAGGCAGGAAATACAACAGACGTATATGGTGATATGGTAAAAGCCAACTCGGAAGGAGCGATTGTATGAAAAAAATATACGAAACTCTTGAAATGAACATAACAGAGTTTGAAGCAGAGGATATTATAACATTGTCCGGGCATGATATAGAAAACTCCGATTTGTACGGAGAAGAATCGGGCACGGGTGAAGACGGCGGAGAATTTTAAATAAAAAGCAAAAACAGCTTCCTATGGCAGTTTCTGTAACATAGGAGGCTGTTTTGGGAGTGTAAAATAAAGTGTGTAAGTCGAGAAAATAAAAAATCGGCTTATGCACTTTCATTTTTTAGTGAGGTGTGATAAAGTGAAAGAAAGGAT
>ONIF01000491.1 GCA_900317795.1 uncultured Eubacteriales bacterium
GCAATAGAATCCGCCCATGCCGTCGCATACGCAATGAAGCTTGCACCCACTATGGACAAGGATAAAATCATCATTGTCACCATTTCGGGCAGAGGTGATAAAGACTGTGCGGCAATAGCAAGATATAAAGGAGAGGATATTTATGACTAAAATAAAACAGGCTTTCTCTGACGGAAAGGCATTTATTCCTTTTATCACCTGCGGTGACCCCGACCTTGAAACAACTGCCAAAGTTGTAAAAGCCGCTGCCGAAAACGGTGCAGACCTCATTGAACTTGGCATTCCCTTTTCAGACCCGACAGCCGAAGGTCCTGTTATACAGGCGGCTAATATCCGTGCATTGAATGGCGGAGTGAATACGGATAAAATCTTTGATTTCGTCAGAGAGTTAAGAAAAGATATTACCATACCGCTTGTTTTCATGACCTATGCAAATGTTGTATTTTCCTACGGCTCGGATAAATTTATATCCCTCTGTGCAGAGGTCGGCATAGACGGATTGATACTTCCCGATATTCCCTTTGAGGAAAAAGAGGAGTTTCTTGACATCTGCCATAAATATGACGTGGCACTTATCTCACTTATCGCCCCCACTTCAAAAGACCGTGTGGGAATGATTGCCAAAAATGCTGAGGGCTTTATCTATCTTGTATCAAGTCTTGGCGTTACGGGTGTACGCACCGAAATCAATACCGAACTTTCTTCCATAGTAGAAGTGATAAGAGAAAATACAGATATTCCCTGTGCAATCGGTTTCGGCATATCCACTCCTCAGCAGGCACATGATATGGCGGCTGTGGCTGACGGTGCTATTGTCGGTTCGGCTATTATAAAGATAATCGAAAAATACGGCAAAAATTCCGCTGACTATGTAGGCGAATATGTACGTTCCATGAAAAAAGCACTTTAAAAAAGTGTGGAGAGTTGAATATGTACGTTCCATGAAAAAAGCACTTTAAAAAAGTGTGGAGAGTTGAGAGTGGAGAGTGAAGCATTATTTCACTTTCCGCTCTTTTTTATTTGGTGTTAGTCGGAAAAAATGGGCTTTTAGGTATTCCAAAATCGAAAAGTGTGGTATAATGATAATATAAGTTATCGAAAGGATGAATTCTATGACACTCAAAGAATTACAAACATATATTTCGGAACTGAATCCGTATCAGTTTGATCAAATTGCCATTCAAGTTGTCAAATATCTGAAACTGAATGAGCAACTTAAAAATACACGTCCGGAATGCTGTCCATGCTGCGGTAAAACCGGAGAGCATCTTATCAAAAAAGGATTTCAGCATGGCAAACAACGCTATATGTGCAAGGCTTGCGGAAAAAAGTTCACATACGATATCAACCAAATCACAGCCCACTCGCATCAACCGGTGGATGCGTGGATAACCGTGATTGAAGATACATTGGCAATGAAATCCCTTGACGAAACAGCAGGCAAAATCGGCGTATGCCATGAGACTGCTTTCAATATGAGACATAAACTGCTTGCGTATCTGGAAACAATGATAGAAACAGCAAAACCGCCTGACGAACTTGTCGAAACTGATGAAACATATGTTACAGAATCTCAGAAAGGTGTTAAATGTAAAAATCGTAAACCAAGGAAACATGGGGAAAGTGCGTCAAAACGAGGATTGTCCAATGAGCAATACTGCATTTGTGTGGTCACTGACAGAAATAAAAATGTATTTGCCAAATGTGTCAACAGAGCCAAGCCTTCCTCAGAGGATATTATCAAGGCGCTCTCTGCACACGTTTCCCGTAAATCTGTTCTGCTGTGTGACGGTGCAGCCTCATACAATCAACTCGCCGATACTTTGGAATGCAAAAAAATCGAGTTGATTGGTCACGAAAGTTATGACAAGGTTTATCACTTGAATACAGTCAACAATTTACACAGCAGAATCAAGAGGATGCGTAAGCGTCAAAAGTGAAGCGTATTGAAAAACACGGAGTCAGAATATAATAATCTGACTCCGTGTTTGAATTCACAAGGAATTGAATATAGTAGAATTATGTTTTGCGTTCAAGTAGATTTCCTTGAATTCCGTTGAATAGCCTTTTCCGAAATA
>ONIF01000140.1 GCA_900317795.1 uncultured Eubacteriales bacterium
CTTTTACAGTAGCAGTTTTGCCGTTGTTGGAAGTTGCCGTAGTGGTTGCAGTACCGATTGAGATACCTTTTATAACACCGCCCGATACAGTTGCAACGCTTTCATCACTTGATGTCCACTTGATAGTTTTGTTGGTAGCATCTGATGGAGAAACGGTAGCTGTTACAGTTGCGGTTGTAGCCTGAGGAATGCTCACGCTTGTTTTGTCGAGTTTAACGCTTGTAACGTCAACCGTAGGACCTTCGATAATAGTAACAGGCTTAATGAGTTCGGCTGCACCACCGTCATTCAAATATACACCGTTTGTAATAACACGTCCCGGAGCAGGAGTTTTTGAAGTGCTGAGAACATAAACTCTCATATTGCCCTGACCGGAAACATTGGCTGTAAGAGTACCGCCCGATACGGTCTGAGTATCGCCTGTTACAGCGTCAACGTATGTACCGTTGGGAATGCCCGAGAATGTAGCACTGCCGGAAATAGCAACACAAGCAAAGCTGTCTGTTGAAGCGTCTGTATATCTTCTCTTGAAAGAGATACCGCCCGAACAGCCCTCTGTTGAATACTGACCTTTACGGAGAGCAGGAATAGCCTGACGGATTCTGTTAAGACGCATGATATGCTGTGAAAGAGTGGAATTAAGTGTATCCGCAACAGCACCGCTGACATTTCCGAATACGGTAAAGTCATTTGTGCCTACTGTACCCTCAATGTTATCACCGTAATATGCACGACCTGTTTCAGAGAGCATAGCTTTCGGACCCTTATCAATCGGACAGCCTTTCTGGAACTCTATCTCTGTACCGTAATATACGCAGGGTATTCCACGGAAAGTAAACATAAGAGAAAGGTTTTCAGCCCATGTAGCCGTATCACCTGTATATACCTTATCGGAGCAGAAGTCGGGAGAATAGTCGTGAGAGTTTACATATACTACATTCCATGTAGAATCGTTAAAGTATCTGTCCTCTCCCAGAGCTGTACTAAATGCACTGCCGGCATTTTCAAAGCTCCAGTGCATCTGAAAGTCAATTACGCCCAGGTTTGAGCGTTTGGAATAATCAGGCTGATGATACTCATTTCCTTTAAGGAAAGCGTTATCAGAAGTAGGCTGATTATCGGCACTCGTGTTATTATTGTAGCAAGCCTCTGCAAGAGCCTCGTTGGTATAGAAATCATCGTTTCCGATTTTTTCTGCTTCCGCCTGAAGATGCGGAAGAATGCCGGCGTTCATTGTAAATCTTGAGATATGTCTTGCCGTATCCACACGGAAAGCGTCAACGCCCATATCGATATACTTTTTGTAAGCTTCAACAAGATAATTTGCAACTACCGGGTTTTCTGTTTCAAGATCAAAACAGTCGTCTGCGATAGTCATTATCTGAGCGTTGTAGTTATCATAGTCGCCGCTGCCTGCAAAAGTATTGTGATGATAGATATTGTTGGGGTCATATTTTGCACCGTTGGACATAATGACCTCATTCATCTGCGGCCACGGAAGTGAAAGCTGATTTGTCATTACTTCTCCGCCCAACTTATTAAGACCTTCTTCACCGTTACGGCAGGTGTGGTTGAAAACAACGTCCTGGATAATCTTAATTCCCTTTGCATGGCAGGCATCGATCAATGTTTGATAAGTAACACCGTTGGACTCATAGCGGTAATCTACCGCATTGAAGTTGGAAGCATGATAACCATGATAATCATAGTTTGAGTTATTCTGTACAACAGGAGTTATCCAGATTGCTGTAAAGCCAAGAGCCTTGATATAATCAAGCTTGTCAATCAATCCCTTGAAGTCACCTCTCCATGACGGATCGTTTTCGGGGTTTCTTGCTTCTTCGTCACTCACGCATCTGAAATTGTTGCTTGTATCACCGTCATAAAATCTTGTTGTGATAAGAAAATAAATCGACTCATCACGGAAATCCGTTCTTGAATTTGCAAAAATAACACCTCTGTCAGAGTCTGAAAGAGTTGCGGCAGCATTTACTTTTGTTGTCAAAATGCCGGGCATTGCACTTGCACCTGCAACAGCCGTTAAAGCCGCAAGTGACCATGCAGTTGCTTTTTTTGCGATGTTTTTAAATTTTGATGAAAAAACGCTCATTTTGCAATCTTCCTTTCAAAATAAATTGGGGTAAAATTCCGATATTCTGCTGATATAATTTTATAACATAACAACATTTTTGTAAAGACAGCATTTTGTTCATAATTTGATAATATTTTGTTAAAAAATACGTCATTTAGTAAATTATGCATAAATACCTGCATTGTTTTTTTGGCAGTTTAACAATATTTTTAAGTTTTGCTATGCATTTTTTACAAATATAGGCTTAAAAAATCGTTTACAAGCACAAAATGTAAATGATATAAACAAGCCGACTTTCAGACATTTCTTTATAAATGATTTTTTATATATTTTTCCAATTAAAAAACAGATACTTTTTTAATATCTGCTTTTTAAGAACTATTTATTTTTCGGAAATATTGATTTTCACTCCGTTGACCTCAACGCCCTCCTCTGCACGAACCATGACATATTTCACACCGTCAATTATCTTTGTTTCCAGAAGATAGCTTTTATCGGGTTTTACTTTTATCGTCACATCATATCTCAAAATTCTTTGTATCAATGATATTCTGAGGGTCAAAAGATGTCTTTTCGCCAAAGCTGTTATCATACTGTTCGTCAAACTTTGATATGTTATCTTCGGAAACTCCGCATTCCGACAGAATTTTTTTCATTTCGGTCTTGCCTACGGACAAATCTTCATCAGCCTTTGCATTTTTATGTTCGGCTATCATCTCGGTGATGTGACCGTGAACGTTCTGCATTAACTCATAATTGCAGTCATCTCCTGCCGTTTCTGCAATCAGGCTTTGAAAAGTTTCCTTTTGCTCAGAGGCAGGCATAAGCACTTCCGTATTAAAAAGAGTGTCAATGACAGTCTGATAGTTTTCATCAGTACTTTTTGTATAGTACAGGGCATTGTAAATATTTGTACTTCTGTCGTCAAATGACGGGAACATAAAGCCTATTTCGGGAGCAGATACCGTATTGTCTGCACCTACATTTCCAAACGTATTATCGGCATTTGAAAAGCCAAGCATGGTTTTTGTAAGCCTTATCGGACACACGCAACAGATAATATATCTGAAAACCTCTGTCGAGTCATCTTCCATAGTTTCGTCATTTTTTGAAAAATTCGGCAAATCGTACTTATCACAGCCCAGAATGATGAGATAATCTTCATCTGACGGATAAGAATTCACTATTTTTTCATACAGTTCATGCACAGCTTCTTCATTCTGCAATTCAGAGTCCCTTAATGTCATAAGCAATTTATGTTCATCACTTGCCCCAACCTGTTCTGTTCTGAATGCAATATCATGGAGATTTTTCCCCACCCTGCCCGAAAGCGTCTTTTTAATCATGCCGAAAAGCATTTCATTTGTTTCAAGCGGGATAAGCCCTACCGTCTGAGTAAACTCATTTTTAATTTCCTTATTGGAACTTACATAACAGCCATACAGCTTTGTTATATTATTCTTATCGTGTTTAAGCCTTTTTCTTATTTCCGCAATTTCCTTTTCATTCATAATATACGCACCTCTTAAAAATTTTTTTGCAAGGGATATTATAACAGACTTTCATAAAAAAAACAAGGCAAGGCTTAAAAAAATAACCTTGTCTTGTTCTAAGTCAACCGAGTTTTTTACCGCAGTTTCTGCAAAAGCTTGCATCTAACTTGTTATCCTTTCCGCAGTACGGGCAAATCAATGCCGTATCGGAATTTTTATTGAGATTGACAGTTTTTGCAGGCGGTGTATAAGGTTTGAATTCTGCCTGCTGTACAGGCTGATTTTTAATTTCACCCTGCTGAACTCTCGGCATAGTCGCACCATTTTCCATCAATGTTCTTATAATCGTGCTGTTTTCGACAAGTTCACCGAATGCTATTACAAATATCGACAAGAGGTATGCAAGAAATATTCCGACGGCAATCACAACAATTCCGCCTATGACCATTCCGAATGCAGCCCCGCTGCTGTAACGTCCCATGTTACCTGCCGCAGCAAACATGGATATACCGCCTGCTATTGCAGCGATAACAAAAATAATAAATACGATTTTTCCGTAAGTTTTCAGGCTTTTGCCGGGATTTTTGAACATACAACAGTCCTCCTCAAAAAATTTTCGTCTAATTATATCATATAAAAATCGGACTGTCAAATTAAATATTGAATTTGTTCATGCATTATGATATAATTTCTGCAAAAAACAAAGGAGATTATATATGAAACTTGCGGTATCTTTTGACATGGACAGTGAAAATATTGCCCGTGACTTTGACGGCACTCTTTTCTTTAAAATGTACGACATTGACGAGGGCGAAATTATTTGCAGTGAAATTATGAGTACAATGGGAAAGTTCGGGGCGGAAAATCTCTCCGAAATGCTCATACTTTTAAAAGCCGACGCCCTTTTATGCGGTGAAATATCCGAAGAATCCGAAACCGCCCTTGATGACGAAGGCATCTCTTTTTACAGCGGTTTTGACGGAAATGCAGACGACGTTGTACAAGGCTTTATCAGCGGTATCTATCACTTTGAATAAGAGTGGAGTGTAGAGAGAGTGGAGTGTGAAGAGTGGAGAGTGGAGCGGTTGTGAAAAAATCAACTCCACTCTCCACTCTCAACTCTCCACTCTTTTTATGCGAGTTTTTCTCGAAGATGTAAAAGGATTTTCTTTTCTCTCCTTGAAATCTGTACTTGCGTCATATCAAGCTGTTTGGCTGTTTCGGATTGCGTCATGTTTTTGAAATATCTTAAATATATAATTTTCCTGTCCCTCTCGTCAAGACGGGATATTTCTGTATTCAGCGACATAATTTCCGTTATGCTTTCGTCGGGCGACTGTACGGGTATATCTATCTGACTGTCGCCCTCATCATCTGTTACCGTAAGCGACAAAGGCTGCATTGATACATTGAACGCCTCCGAAATCTGCTCGGGCTCTACACCCATTATCTCGGACAGCTCTTTTACAGTAGGCTCTCTGCCGTTTTCAAGCTCGAATTGATGTACCTCCCTTGTCACTTTCAAGGACAGCTCTTTCAGCCCTCTTGAAACCTTTACCGCACCCCCGTCACGAAATAACCTCTTTATTTCGCCTATTATCACAGGCACGGCATACGTTGAAAATTTGTATCCCAACGTACTGTCAAAATTGTCAAATGCCTTTACAAGACCTACACAGCCTGCCTGATATAAGTCGTCATAATCTATTCCCCTGCCCTTGAAACGCTTGGCACAGGCATGGACAAGCCCCAAATTTTCTTTTATCTCAATATCTCTCTCAGCCATTCCCCACCCGACAGCTCAGCCTTTTTTCAAATACAACTGTCGTACCCTTTCCTGCTTTTGAATACACTTTCACTTTATCCATAAAACTCTGCATAACGGCAAATCCCAAACCTGCTCTTTCTTCTGACGGTGCGGTTGTGAAAAGCGGCTGCATAGCCTGCTTTATATCCTCTATTCCACAGCCCGTATCTCTTACTTTTATCACCACAACAAAATTTTCCTTTATCTTTACATTTATGTATATCTTTCCTATTGTATTCCTGTATGCGTGCACTACGCAGTTTGTGACCGCTTCGGATACTGCCGTCTTTATATCATTCAATTCACTGATAGTCGGGTCAAGCTGTGTGATAAAAGCAGATACCGCACATCTTGCAAATCCCTCATTGGAGGAACGGCTTTCAAATGATATATTCATCTCATTTTGTACTTTCAATTCTCTCTCCACGCCTTTCTATAATATCAAGTGCATTCAGCCCCGATATTTTCATCATTCTTTCAAGACTTTCGGGCACGTTTGACACCCTCACAATTCCTCCGTATAAACTCATCAGTCTGTATCTGCCCATGATAAGACCTATTCCCGAACTGTCCATGAAACTCACTCCCGAAAAATCAAGCCTTAACAAATACGGTTTTTTCATCTGTATAAATGCGTCTATATCTTCCCTTATATTCCTTGCCGAATGATGGTCAATATCCCCCGTCAGATATGCCGTTATCGTGTCCTCACTTTCACTTATTTTCATAAAAAAACACCCCCTTGCAGATAATTCTATCACAAGAGGGGATATTTTTTTGTTGAAATAAGTAAACTTCTTTTTTAAAATTCAGATAAGCTCCGCAATCAGTTTTTCAAGCTTTTTCATATCGTCGGTAGGCTCAAATCTTGCAGCAACATTTCCGTCCCTGTCAACCACAAACTTTGTAAAATTCCATTTAATGTCGGGATTGTCTTTATAATCCTTATCAGCCTTTTTCATCATAACGTCCATTGCCAGTGCTTTCACGCCTTTGCCAAATCCTTTAAAACCCTGCTGTTCCTTTAAATAGGCATACAGCGGTAAAGCATTTTTGCCGTTTACATCGGACTTTTTCATCTGCGGAAACTGCGTGTTGTATTTCAGCGTGCAGAATTCATGTATCTCGTCATCTGTACCGGGTGTCTGACCTGCAAACTGATTGCACGGTATATCTATGATTTCAAGTCCCTTGTCGTGATATTTCTCATACATACTTTCCAAGTCTTTGTAGTGCGGTGTAAATCCACAGCCCGTTGCCGTGTTCACAATAATCATTACTTTTCCCTTGAAATCCGCAAGTGAAATTTCCTGTCCCTTCGGTGTCGTCACAGAATAATCATAAATACTCATTTATTTTACCCCCCCGTAAAATATATATATTATTAAATTATATATTATCATGCATTTTTCTGTTTGTCAATCACTTATATCATAATCCTTTGAGATAAAAAACTTGTAGTCAGAATATTTTTCCTGCACGGACTTGCACAGCCCTGTAAAAAACTCGTCGTCTGCACTGTAATCCACCACCAAGTCAAATCTTATGGTTTTTTCTTCTTCATCAACATAAAATCCGTGCATTTGCAGGACTTTATCTCCTGTCATTACCATTCTCGTTATGTCGGAACGAATTTCCGCTATTTTGTCATCTGACGTGTTCCTTGAATATATGCTTACGCCCGTCATGATTATCTTGTGATTTTTATAGACTTCCTCACCGATTTTTCTTGTAAGCCTGTCTATCCTGTCCGCTGTCATGGTATCGTCAACTTCAATATGCACCGAAGCAATATAAAAATCAGGTCCGTAATTGTCTATGAACAAATCGTATGCACCGTGAACGCCCTCTATTTCACATATCGTCTGCTTGACGGCTTTTGAAATACTGCTGTCAATTCTCTTTCCTAAAATATCATCTATGGTTTCCCTTATCATTTCAATGCCCGATTTCGTGATGAATATGGAAATCAGAACTCCGACATACGCTTCCAAACTCAGTCCTGTTGATATATATATGACTGCCGATACGAAAACCGACAGCGAAAGAACCGCATCAAACAATGCGTCCGAACCCGATGATACAAGCGAATTGGAATTTATCCTTTTGCCGACACTTTTTACATATCTGCCCAAAAAGAATTTTACTATGACCGCACCGCCTATGATTATCAGCGACACTGCCGAATAATCGGGCATTTCGGGATAAATTATCTTCTTGACCGACTCCACGAACGCTGTCACGCCTGCATATATGACTATCGCAGATACAACCATTGCACTTAAATATTCATATCTGCCGTGACCGTAGGGGTGGTCTGCATCGGGCTTTCTGCCTGCAAGCCTTGTTCCCAGAATGGTTATCACAGATGATACAGCGTCACTTAAATTATTCACCGCATCAAGTATGACGGCAATGGAATTGGCAAGCAGTCCCACAACCGCTTTGAATGCTACAAGAAACAGATTGGCTGCTATGCCTATGATGGAAGTGCGTATGATAATTTTATTCCTGTCATTAGTGTTATTCAAATATACCGCCCCTTAAAATATATTTATATCATATATTGCCAAACATTGCTTTCTAACGTGAGTTCGATGTAATTGAAAAATATTCTGACAATGATAAAATTAAGTATGTCATTCCGAACGCAGTGAGGAATCTTCAAAAGATTCTTCGTCGCT
>ONIF01000129.1 GCA_900317795.1 uncultured Eubacteriales bacterium
AAAATCAGAAAAATCAGAAAAATCGGAAGTGTCAAAGAGTGAGAGTTCAAAAGCAAAAGAAACGGTGAAAGAAGTCAGCAGCGTTTTGACAAAGGAACAGCAGGAGTATTTTTCGAGTGAACGGGCAAAGCGTACTCAATCGCATGATAAGGCACAGGAAAGTTTGTATGATATAATCAATTCCGATTCAAGTTCGGAAACGGCAAAAAAAGATGCAGTAAAGATAGCTGAGAAACTTGCCGATATAATAAAGGCTGAGAGTGACATAGAGGCGGAAATAAAAACAAAGGGATTTAGTGAATGTCTTGTGTGTATCAATAATAACAGCTGTACGGTTATTGTGTCAAAAGGAAATCTGAATGATGCAACAGCGGTAACAATAAAGGATATAGTGAACAGGCAGTCGGGAATAGAATTTGAAAAGATAACGGTTACGGAATTTTAAAAAAGTCAATAGCATTTCAAAAGAGTGTCATTTTAAAAATGATACTCTTTTTTGTGATTTTTAAACAAGGCAAGATGTAATAATAATTAAGTATTTGTAATAATTTACAAATACTATTAACAATTTTGTGGGGAATGTGGAAAATAAATTGACGTATTGAAAAATCTGTAAATATGTTTTATTATAGTAGATGAATAATAAAGAGGAGGGTTTCCAATGAACCATTTAAAAAAGGTCATAGCTGTATTATTGTGCAGTGCAGTTATGACCGCACCGACAGCAGTAATGAATACAGAAGCAGCGACGTTTGCCCAGATAAATACGGAAAACGTGTTTGTCAATCAGAATACGGATTATACCTGTACGCTTGCCTCAAATGTAATGATGCTCAGGAGAGCAGCCATCATGTTGGGTGACCCGAAATGGATGACGATAACAGAGGATAAATGCCGTTATGATTACGGATTGTGGGGAAGCGGGGGAATGATTTGCGACTACACGTTTTACGGAACAACGAAAAATATAACTGTCGTGAATGATGCGATAAGATACGTTGTAGGCACGAACAGCCGACAAAGCATAAAGCAGTATTTGATAGATATGCTTCAAAAACACCCCGAGGGTATCGTGTATTATGATTATGATATACCGCACGCCATTTTGCTGACAGACTACGCTGCGGAAGAAGATATGTTTTACTGTTCGGACCCCAACAAGGGAACGCCTACCAAAAGAGTGCCCGTGACAAATTCAAGCGTTAATTTGTATAATTATTACAGGTCGTCAGTATGGTACATAAAAAGCCCCGAACTGTATTTGACATCAAATTCTACTGCGACAAGCGGCAAGCAGACAGCGTATGATACTGATGAAATATGGGAAGTTACAGATGAAGCAGGACTTAATTTCAGAGCAGATGCAGGTATAGCCTATGACAGAATAGGTTATGTTCCGTGCGGTGCAGTCGTTCATGTAACGAAGAAAAAGGCAAACGGTGGCTATACATGGGGATATGTGAATTACAATTCAAAGAATGGCTGGATAGCCCTTGACTATGCAACGAAGATTGGAAACAATACCCAGACGGTAAAAGTTGAAACTCAGAAACCCGAAAATACAAACATCACATTTGAAAACAAGTCCTCAATCAGTGCAGATGTGATAGTACTCGGAGAGAAGATAACATTCAAAGGTGCGGCAGAAAAAGGTAATGCACCGTATGAATATGCATATTATTACAAGAGGGCATACAGCAGTAATTGGACAACCGTGCAGGATTTCAGTACAAGTAATACAGTATCGGTTGAGCCTCTTACAGCTACAATGTATGATGTATGTGTAAAGGTGAAAGACGCAAAGGGAAATATAGAGAAAAAATATATGACTTTTGATGTAAAAAAGCCGTTGGAGAATAAGTCAACCGTTGCAAGCCGTTCAATATATCTTGGTAATGAGGTGAATATAAAGGGCAAGGCAACGGGCGGTATAGGAAAGTATAGTTATGCATATTATCAGAAAAGGCAGGAAGATGATAAATGGTGTCTGGTAAAGGATTACAGCGAAGAAAGCACAGCATCATTTAAGCCTTTGAAAGCAACCAATTATAATGTATGCATAAAAATCAAAGACGAAAAGGGAAATATCGCAAAGGTTTATGAAACTGTGGAGGTATGCCCGAAACTCGTGAACAATTCGAGAGTATCCGAAACTTATGTAAAAGTCGGAGATTTGATAAAGCTTGTTGCTGCGGCACAGGGCGGTGCAGGCAAATATCAGTATAGTTTTTATGTAAAAGGCGAAAGCAGCTCGAATTGGACTACATTGAAAGATTTCGGTTACAGCACGACAGCGGTATTTACTGCAATGAAAGCAACTACATATGATGTATGCGTAAAAGTAAGAGATTTCTACGGCAAAGTTGAGAAGAAATATTTTAAAGTTTACGCAAAGAAGTGAGCCAAAGATAATTTACTTAAAGCGACTAAGAAAATCTTAGTCGCTTTTTTATGTGACTTTGAACTTGAAAATATTTTATTGAAATTACAATTATGACAGTTTTGTAAATGACGTTGAAAAAGCGATGAAATTATGATAAAATGGTCAAAGCTTTAGACAGAGCTATTTTTTATTTGAAAAGGGTGCTTAATGATGAAAAAAGAATTCAAAAATATATCAATCATATTATGTTTGGTGTTATTAACAGTTTTTATGACATCTTGCGGTAATGACGGAAATTCGGGTTTACCAGAGATTGAAAATTTTCCTGTTGTCAGCGAAGTTGAACAAAATTCCGAAATATCATATCAATATGATGAAGTTTCCGAAAAGTTTGATGAGTCTTATAAAAAGCTGAAAGAGTTTTCGGGAAAAAACGATGATGAATCGGAAGAAGAGTATATTTCCTCTCAGACGGTAAAAATTCCCGATGTTGTAGGGGAAGAGGAAGAAAATGCAAAAGAAATACTGATGAGGTATAATTTGAAAGTAAATGTAAAAAACGAATATAGTGATAATTATTTAAGCGGATACGTTATAGAGCAATCGCCAAAAGCAGGACAGACGGCAGTAGAAAACTCTGCTGTCAGTATTGTTGTAAGTGTCGGCATAGAAAAAGTATCTGTTCCGAATGTTATCAATCTTGATAAATCAAATGCTGTATCAAAACTGGAAAATGAGGGATTTACTGTTAATGTAAGCGAATCTTATAATTCTTCGGTTGCCAAAGGGCTGGTATATGCTCAATCTCCCGATGGAAACAGTCCGGCAAAGAAAAACAGCACGGTTTTATTAACTGTCAGTCTGGGAGAGAAGCCCTCGGAAAAAGCGGTTGTACCCAATGTTGTAGGACTTAACAGGGCAAATGCGGTATCCAAGCTTGAAACACGAAATTTTAAAGTTGAAGAAATAGAAGAATTTTCTGATATTCAAGCAGGAAATGTTATCAGTCAAACTCCGACCGCCAATACATCTCATAAAAAAGGTACAAGTGTGACTATTGTGGTCAGCAAAGGGGTTGACAAAAATAAAGAAGCATTGGAAGCACTTCAAAATTATGCTGATTCTATGCAAAAAAACGGAGAAATCAATGTTCCGTATATAAAGAATGAGGGTTATACAACTTCATGGAAAGTTAATCAATATAAAATAAGTGATTTCAATAATGACGGCAGTCCCGAATTGGTAATACAATATTATTGCGGTCTTTATAAAAAAGTTACGCCTCAATATACCGTTGACAATGACAAGCAGGGAGTTGCTTTAAAAATTGTAAAATATGTTGACGGTGAAATAAGGGAATATTGCGATTACAGTAATTTTAATCGTTATATCAGAATTTCGGGTGCTGATATAGGGAATGAATCGGAAGTTACGGAAGAATTATTTATAGATGATGAAGGCAATTTAGGTGTATTGACATCAAGGGCGGCAGTAGGTGCTTACAGGGGTATTTACTACACTAAATTTGTCATAAAAGATGATATGTACGTTGGACAGGGCGGATTTGGCATTAGTGAGCATGATATAAAGGGATATTACGGAATGGGCAGAGAGCCGAAAAATGCACCGTACTGGTTTTGGGAGAGTGCCGATAACAGCTTTGACAGAGCATTCCTTTTTCATAAAATCGACAATGTTTTTGAGATAGGCAATGAATATATTGGGCTTTCAGAGGCAAGAGAACAGCTGAATAGTGTAAAAAGGCTGAATAAAGTTGATGATTTTAAAATTACGGTCAACTCTATGCCTAATTCCATTGTTCCGTCAATAGCAAGGTCTGTCAGAAACGATTTTTATATGGAAAAACATGATGAATAAAACATTCCGCTGTACAGTTTTATTAGCTGTACAGCGGAGATTTTTTATAATTTTATATCAAAGACCGAAGCGGCATTTTCATACATGAGTTTATTATAATCTTGTGGGGAAATCAAGTCTTTCAATTCATAAAAATATTGCTGATAGAGAGAACGAAAGCCTTCTCTGTTGCAAAAGTAAGTATCTTTTCCGTCAATGGGGTTGTCGCTGCCGAAGAAAATTTTTTCAATGCCTGCATTTCTGATAAGTTTGAGAGTGCTTTCAACAGGCACCCATGTTGTATCTCCGTAAAGGTTGGGGAGTTTGGAAATAAGGTCAATCGCCTCATTGTTATCCGTACCAAGTCCCATGTGAACCATGACGAAATTGGTTTTGGGATATTTTTTAGCCATTCTGTAAACTCTTATGCATGAGGCACAATCCGAACCGCCTGTATGCGTTACAACAGGCAGGCGGTAATGTTCCGCAAGTTCAATAAATTGTTCGGACTGCTTTGAATCAAAGGGAACATTTGAGTGATAGGGGTGAAATTTGACGGCTTTTATATATTGACGGTTTTCGTCAATGGCTTTATAAAGTGCATTGTCGGCATTCTCGTTAAAAGGTCTTACCCATACGGCAGCACTTATTTTATGGGGGAATTTTTTGGCAAATGACACAACATCATTCAGGCATTCAAGCTGTGAATGTTGATATTTTGGGGGAACGGGATTAAGTTGATGGTCGAATTCGGCAGCATTAAGGCTGGAAACGATGCTGTGTGAAATGCCGTATGTCTGCATAGAGTATATCACATCATTTTCCGTCAGCACAAATCCAAGCATATTACCGATATGTACATGAGTATCTATAATCATTTTCAAATCCCCCTTATTTTTCGGAAATAAGCTGATTAAGTTCTTCAAGGAAAGAGTGTATATCCTTGAATTGTTTGTAAACCGACGCAAAGCGGACATAAGCGACTTCATCTACATCTTTCAGAACCTGCATGGTATATTCTCCGATAATTTTTGAAGGTATCTCCCTGTCATAAGAGTTTTCTATTTTAGTTTCGACTTGATTAACGATAGAGATTATCTTTTCAGCAGAAATATCTCTTTTTTCGCAGGCTCTGAGAATACCCCTGGTAAGTTTTTCACGGTTATAGGGTTCTCTGCCCATATCACGCTTTATGACCATAAAAGGCATTACTTCTACGATTTCATAAGTAGTGAATTTTCTTGAACAGTTGAAACATACCCGACGACGACGGATTTTTTTATTTTCATCAATCGAGCGGGAGTCAACAACTTTACTTTCATCAAATCCGCAGTAAGGACATTTCATAAAAAGACCTCCTCTTTTTTTCTTAAAAATAATTCTGCAAAGTGATTATATCAAATAATACGCATTTTATCAATATATTTTTTAAAAATTATGCTTTTCTCAAATCGGAGAAGTGGATTTTTTATGCATTATTTCCAAAAAAAAATGATTGCAGGAACGGCACATTTTTAATATTATGTAATGTAGAGCATTATTTTTTAATAGTATATGGAGTGAGTTTTTTATGACAGTTGAGAGAA
>ONIF01000361.1 GCA_900317795.1 uncultured Eubacteriales bacterium
TCCTCACCCGACTGCAAGCGGTCATAAGGAAATAGCAGATATCATGAAAACCAAACTTTCAGGCATGATAAATGAAAGAATGTCCAAAAATGCCGTTCCTGCTGCCGAAAAAGTGACTCTCAGCCAAAGAAATGTGACAGTTGCAGCAGGCAATACGGTTCAGCTTAATGCAGAGGTTGCCCCGTTCAATGCTTCACAGATCGTAAAATGGAAAACCAGCAACAACAAAGTTGCCACGGTAGATTCCAAGGGCACAGTTACGGCTTTGAAAGAAGGAAAAGCATTGATATATGCTGTTGCCGAAAACGGCAAAACGGCTGTATGTGTCGTTACCGTAGAAAAAAAATCAAGCGTTTTGCAAACACTTTTCAAAAAGCTTCTTAAAAAATAATCATAAAGAGGGAGTGAAATTATGAAATTCAGAAAAATATTGTCTGTTGCTCTTTCTGCAACACTTATTGCAAGTTCTGTAAGCCTTTCCGCATTCGCAAAGGAAACAGATAAAAAATATGATTATGTTGCACTAGGTGACAGTATCGCAGCAGGCTTCGGCTTGGAAAACAGCGATGGTACTATCCTTACAGACAGGGCTGTATGCGTTACCCCCGAATTGCTTGCCGATCCCATCAAAGAGGCTTATGCGACCGTTTTCGGCAAATACCTTGAAGAAATGGGACAGGCGAACGGCTATACGACTACTTCAACCAATCTTTCCGCAGTAGGCTACCGTGCCAATGACGTTGCCGAAACGATTATGAGAGACGGCTTTGTCGGTCAGACTGCCGTAGGTATTCTGGAAGGCTTTTTGGGAAAAGGCGGAAGTGCTCCGTTATGGCAGTATCACAAGATATTCAATGAATATCTTTCCGAAGCCGAGCTTGTCAGCATTCAGCTTGGCGGAAATGATATCATACTGGAATTGTTTGGTGATATGAGTTCGCAGGACAACAAGATACTGTCAACTTTGAGTTCGACACTTTTGATGATACTTGCGGGCTTTGATTCAAACAGGGCTATACAATACGGTGTCGATGCGATAAATAAGGCAAAGGACTCCATTACTTATGAAATGCTTTCGGAAGCAGCGGCATATCTGAGTGAACTTGACTTTAACAAATACATTGATGCTTCCGCAGCAAATGTTGAAAAAGTCGTTGATGCAGTCAGAACGGTAAATGACACAGCGGATATCGCCTTGGTCGGTATGTTTGACGCTTACGGCAATTCACTTGTATATGACGAACAAGTCCGTGATATGTCATACGTTGTCAGAACTGTATTTGCAAGGGCTGCCGAAGAACTGACAGGCATGGAAATCGATGTTGATGATGAAGAAGAAATTGCCGATGAAGAATTGGAAGCGAAAACAGCTCTCCTTTCAAAATATACGGCTAAACTTCAGAAACTTTCCAACAAAGTGACAAAGTACAATAAGGCTGCTGCCGATAAACTTGTAGCGATTATATCCGATGAAATATCCTATCCTTTGCAATATATGGTAGCAGGAAAGGCTGTCGGCAAGGCTATGAAAGTTCTGAATCAGGAACTGGATGAGATTGCAGACAGAAAAGGCTGTATCTTTGTAGATGTTTATGATATAAGCAATGAGCATAATCTCGATCCTCACCCCGATGCACAGCGTCACAAGGAAATTGCTGACATCATGAAAACGGAACTTTCAGATATTATCATTTCAAAAATGACGGAAACAGCCGTTCCCGAAGCTGAAAAAGTGACTCTCAGTGAAAAGAATATAACAATGACCGCAGGTACAACTTATCAATTGAATGCTGCTGTTGCACCGTATGGCACATCTCAGAAAGTGAAATGGCTGTCAAGCAATAAAAATGTTGCGGCTGTTGATTCAAGCGGTGTTGTCGTTGCAAAAAAGGCAGGTACTGCTTATATTACGGCTGTTGCCGAAAACGGCAAAGCGTCTGTCTGCAAAGTTACCGTCAATAAAAAAACAACTGTTTTGCAGACGATATTTAAAACACTTCTGAAAAAATAATATTACAGAGTTTTATCAAAAAAGCCCTGTCCGATTCAAAAATAATCGGTCAGGGCTTTCTGTTGTATCATTTGAGTTCGATAAAAAAATTTAACCTCTCTGTCGCGAATTGACTGAAAGACGACTATTGAAAAAGTTAAAATTCCATCGAAATCACGTTAAAAATACATTGGCGGATTGATTCTATTGTGGATGACCGTTTTCTGAGGTGTGAAATTGTCAATATTACTTGACACAAAAAAGTCAAATTATTTTTGGAGTTAAGCAGACAATTTACAGTTGAAATAATATTGTCTGCGTTTGAGCATAGGATGAAGTCCGCCGTTTGCAGAACAGATACGCCTGTTATTCCAATAACTCATATAATATCTGAAAATCATAGACTTGAGTTCGGATATCGTATAATTGTTTGATTCTCTTTTCCTGCTGTAAAACAGTTCTTCCTTCATCCTTGCCCACATACTTTCACA
>ONIF01000054.1 GCA_900317795.1 uncultured Eubacteriales bacterium
CTGTAATGCGTTTCTACGGCTATTTCTGCAAGGGTATGTAATTATATTCCCTGTCGCTCAAATGCCCCGTATAATCAATTCTACGGCATTGTATGACGGCATACAGCGGCATACTTGAATGACTTCACATAGCACACTCTTTCATCGGCTCTTGTTGGTGCTGCTGCTGTCGGTCTGATACCGATACTCGACACGGATATATAACAGGCTCTCACAATGCCTTGTATGTCGTTCAGAATGCCGCTGTATGCGTTCTAAACAGGTAAGGAGTATAATTACACCCCTTTAATAAAAACTCTCGTATAACGCAAATATAAGCGTTTTACAGCTATGTCCATTCTTTTGTACTAATGCAGCGGCATTTGATACCATGAAAGGAAAATTCCCCTTGCTGTCGGTCTGCCTTGCTCCGAATATCCCCCCCGCATATCTCAACAGGCTTTTTTGAAATGCTCGGACATCGTACAGTAGGGCATACACACACAATTTTTTCCCAAAATGAAGATTTAAAAACACTTTTTTCTTTATACTGTGAGATTTTCCGAAAATGAATTTTTTTCGCCTAAATTCTTCTAAATCCGTGTAAAATCCGTCAAAAATCGCTTGTTTTTTCGGGTGGAGGGCTTGAAAATCTGTCATGCGTTCAAAAAGATGTAAGGGCTGTAACGGTTTGGAAGTCGTTCCCCCTACCTGTTTTCATGGGGGGAGTGCCAAAAAGTTTCTTTTTCCTGTCCGATACATCGCAAGCCCTCTATTTTGCGGAAAAAATTCCCTTTATTCCGAAAAAAATGTGTTTGGTCAATCCTTTTTTGAATTGATGTCAGCTAAAATTTCAGCTCTACACAATTTTGTGGAGATTGGTTGAGGTCAGCTCAATTTTGAGCCGTCCCCCGACTCCGCAAATTTGCGGACTCCTAAACTTTGAGGAGTCCCCATTTTTGGAGAGTCCTTTTAATCTCCCCAAAGTTTAGGAGATCGGAATATTTTTATGCTGATTGAATCCCCCTGCCGCTGCCGTTCTATCCTTGTTGGGTGTCGGTCTGATTGTGGATCATGTATGCAGCGGCATTGTATAGACAATTAACTATTGTATTTGGGAGAGTTTCAGAAAAAAATAATATTTGGAATTTTGCGAAAAGAATATTACACAGCGTTCAGCCCGTGCCGCTGCATAAAGTTTCAAAATATGCCCCCTTTGTATCATACGGGGACATACGGGGACATACAAGGGACAATCAAACAAATGTTTTATTGTCCCCGATTTTTTATAGTATTTATGCGGCTTTTTTTATACGGGGACATACGGGACATACATTTTTTTATTCAAACTCTAAAAATATATAAAAAAATAGTAATATATATAATACACAAAAAGTTTTTATAAAAAAAACACGTTTTTTAAAGTTATATAGCATTTCTGTATGTCCCGTTGTCCCCACGTTCAAAAAATGGCTTTATAATCGGCTTTTTTTGGTGGCATACAGATTTATTTCCGTATGTCCCCCGTATGTCCCCCGTATGTCCCCGATTGTCCCCACGCCAAAAAAAGCCGTCAACCTTTATCAAGTCAACGGCTCTTTCATCAAGTGGTTATTCTCTTTTCAAAGTTTCTTATCGGGAGTTTTTTCAATCGTTTTTTATCCCCGTTAATTTTTACTATTTCGGTATCTATTCCCAACGCTTTTAAGGCAATTCCGACTTGCTGCACACTATATCTTTTCAAATACTCGTTCCAATGGTTTGAAAATTCCGCAACGGTCATATACTGCCATTCAATAGCATAATTCCCGTTATAACTATCGCCCATTTGAATAATATCTTCAATTTCCTTTTGTGCCGGAACGGGTTTGATAAATACACCGTTTCTTCTTTCAAGTTCCTGTATCTCTGAACGGGTAAGGCGGAATATTTCAGAATAACTCTTTCCATTCTTCACCATGTTTTCAATACACTTGTTTATTTCAGCCCACAGTTGCAGGAAATCAAAGTTTTTTATATCGTCATAGTCAATATATAAATCCTCTTGCAGCGGAATTACAGCAAAACGCCTGTTTCCTGTCCTATCAATCAGAAATTCATCTTCGTTGACTGTACCGCAAAAAGAAGTCATACGGGGATATTGTACCGCTGTTTTGCCGTAAGGAACACGAAATTCATCAACGCTTTTTGAGATAAATGCTTTCAGGCTGTCTATATCCTTTTTGAAAGTGCTGCTAATTTCGCCCAATTCACAGATCCATTTTGAAAGGCTTTGCATAATGTCATCTTTGTTTCTGACATCAAGCACGACACCATCGCCGAAATAACGGCTATCAAGTGTCAAGGCTTCAAGCAATCTTGTCTTTCCTGTGCCTTGTTTGCCCTTAAAAACAAGCACTATATCAAGACTGAACGGCTTTTTCATATCGTTATGTAATCCACAAATACACTGCATAAGCCATTTTCTTAAAAATATCCTGTTATATTTGTTTTCATCTGTGTTTGTATCAATTCCCAAAAGTTTAAACAGGTCATTCAATCGGGTTTTGCCGTCCCATACAGTAGAGTTGATTGTGTCTAAAATCGGGTTATAATCATTTCTTGCAGCTAAAACATTCAGGTAACTTGCAATTCTCGTTTGTGTATTGCCCGTTAGGTCTTTCAGATCATCTTCCATCAATGCGGGGGCATTTTCTACAAGCTGTTCTTGATTTTCGCTTTTAAAGCCCTCTATTTCCATTCTGTGACTTATGATATTATATTTGACTTTGATGTTTTTTTGCTCAAGATAAAAAGCCAAATTCTCAATAGTCATTTTCCCCGTTTCGTCTTTATTGTAATCCTTTTTCTTGTTGGTTTCAGCCTTTTTTATCTGCTTTTCAATCTTTGCAATCTCTTTTTTTTGGTCTGCCATAAAGTCGGAAAATTCCTCATAAATGCCTTGCTCTTTCGCATACTTTACTAATTCAGCCCAAAAAACCATAAACTCTTTCACTGATACAAAGTTATTCATATAATCAAGTACTTTGTTATCAAGAACATTTAAAGCAGCGGCTTCTATTGCTTCATCATGTGCCTTTTTTACATCTTCTTCATTTTCCCACGGTATAAGGTTTGTATATAAGCCCTGTTCCCCGATACTCACGTTATAACCATCGTTTTTCTTGTCGTATGCGGTAGGTTCATAAAACAAGCGGAAATCTTTCCATGTTTTATCACTGCAACTGTTATGAAAACAATTAAAGCATAAAGTTCCATCGGCTTTTTGAATAACTGCACTGTCTTTCCCTGTATGCTCTGGATTAAATGGGCAGCTTTCCAAAATATAATAATTGTCCCCGTTCTTTGTGTCAGTGGAACGGATCGGAACGTTATGCTCTGACAACCAATCAGCTAAATTGAAAGAAGTGCCGCTGTACCTTTGCGGTAAGCGTCTGTTGTTGGTCTTTTCTTTCGGTTGCTCATGCTCATTGACAAAACTTTGTAACAAGTCCCTTGACGTTTCCGACAGTTCAGCAGGAACGGTTAATATTTTAGCCTGTCTGTGAGGTCTTTCCGCTGTTGGTGTCCCCTTTGCCGCAATAGTCCCGTACAATTTACATATCCTTGCAGGATTGAAAACACTTGTATCAATTTTAACCATGTTATCAGAAAAAAGGCGGTTAAGAGTTCCCAAAAAACTTTTTACAAGCTGTACATTTTCGGGAGTATTCTCAAAATTGACTTTATATAACAGGTGATACCCGTTACCCGATAATGCCGTTACAGGTTCACCAAATCCATATTCTTTCAAGGTCTGATATATTTTGACTGCTTTTTGATGTGATTTTTCCAATTCTTCATTGCTTGAAGATGTGCCGCTTGGTCTTTCGGTATCAAAATCAAGCAATATCCATTCATAATGGAGTATATCGTTATCACTTGTAGTGATAAGTTTATTTCCATAATTGCTTGAAATGAACTTGTTGCACTGTTCCCTTGAATAACAGGCAGTATTTATTTTATTGAGTGAAAAATATATTTGCCAATTTGCCGTATCTCTAAAATTATAACTTTCAAGGGCATTTATAGCATTTTCAGCATTAGTAAAATAACCGCTGATATTCTCTTTTCCCTTGATACCACGAATTTCAAAAAGTTCATCGTTGGGCTTTAAAAGTTCCAACGCCCTTTTGACTTCCTCAGCATTGATATTTATTTTCATACCGTTGCACCGCCTTTAATAGTCCTCATGCCTTAAAGTCAAGTTGAGATTGTTTATAATACCTCTCAAATTGCTTATTTCATCGCATATCATAAAGACATTGACTAACTGTAAGGCAGCTTCAAGGCTGATTTTTTCGTTGAGTTTTTCGTTTGCTGTTTTCTGAATACCTTTTGCAGCGGTCAGAACATCGAGCATTGATTTTTCTGTTATGTAGAGTGACATTGTTTTATTACCTCATTTATATTTTATTTCCCACGTTATATAGTTTCCTCTTATTTTCTCTGTTACAGACACTTTTTAATTGCCGCTGCACCGTTTTTTTTATCCCAAATCGTAATTTTTTTATGCCTTTTGGGGATTTTTTTACAGAAAAAGCATATTTTTTTCTATATTTGGAAATCCTGTTTTTGTTGACAATTACACTTAAAGCTTGTATAATAATTACAAGCTATGTTTTCATAGTTACACAAGACAAATTTATTTTTCGGGCTTTTTTAAGCAAAGATGTTTCAATTAAACAGTGTATCAAAACATTGTTTCTTTGTACGCCGAATAATGCCCCAACGGGTATAGTTAGGCTATGAAGTCAATACAAAAACGCTTTGGTCAATGGCTTTTGTAATTTTGAATTGAAACAGGGTTACGTGTCACCGTTGGAAGATGTGGGAGTTTTCCAACGGTTTTTTTATGTTTTTCCCATTTTTAATCATTGTCAGATATGGGAGTTTCCGACATTGATTTTTTTTCGCCCTGTTTCAAATAAAAGTTTCTCTGATATTCGTTGAGTTTCTCACGGTTCTTTTTTCTCCATTCGGCAGCGTATGCCCTTTTTGCCAAATAGAAAGCTCTCTGTTCGATAGTCATAACGGATAAATCTTTCATTCTCTGTCACCTCTCTTTCAGGTGGCTGCAAATCGAAAAAATAAAGAAAAAAACTATAACTTAATTATATATGAATATCTCTAACAAGTCAACCATTTTATCAGTTGAAAGTTACATAACTATTTGAAATTTTTACTATATATTGTGTTTTGAATATAACAAACCACAATATATGGTATATTCTAATGCCAAAATCTTTTTTTCTGTTGTTCATCGGAGAGTAACAGGAAGTATTTTTTTATCTCAAAATTACCTCACTTTATTGAAGTTGAATTTCCCCAAAAAGTAAACATATCTCAGTTGAATTGATGAACGGTTAGGAGGTCGCAAGCAGAGATTTTGTCAACACGATGTATTGACAAAATCGCTTGGTGGTGAAGTTTCCCCACTCCCCTTAAATCGCTTTCAGCTCACCAAAAGAATAAAAAAAATATGCCGCTGCATTGTCGATTTTTTCTCCCTCGACTAATTTTGAACATTTGTTCTATTTTGATACAGTCTAATATTAACTTGCTTTCGGGTATTCCGAGAGTATGCAGCGGCTTGTATAATATCGCTTTCAGAATAGCCTGTAACGGCTCTCAGACGCTCCACAATGCACAGAATAGCCCATAGGCATATAATTACACCCCTCACACAAAACACTCTGAAATCGGCTTATTTTTGAATGCTGCAAACACTCATTTCTCTTTGTTCCCTCTCTGTTCGTTGCCGTGTTGGGACTTTGCCGCCGTCTGATTGTGCATTATGCCGCTGTACTCTCTCCGATCGTGACGTGATGGAACGGCTAACGGGTATTTCTGCACAAATATTTCTTTGCCGTGTCCTTGCTCAGACTTCCAACACGGATATAAAAAGCGTTGCTGCTGTTGCCGTCAATGTATCAAATTGATACAGCGGCATAGGGTATCATTTCAAATGTTGCCCTTACTGTGTAAATGCCTGATTTGAAATCAGTGCTTTTTGCTACCGACATTCATGTCGGTAGCACTTTGAGGTATCAAAAATACTGTATTTGTATCAAGAAAAACGACCGTATATTTTAATACTATTTTTAATACCCGAAAATACCGTTTTTATTTTGTTTTTGATACAATTCAAACAATGTTTAAATTGATACTTTCAATATAAAGATTGATACTTTCAAGCACTAAAAACGATACAGATTTATTTTGTAATACTTCATTTTGATACTGCACCGAAACAGTGCAGCGGCTTTTCCTATTTTGGTTCTTCCGTGTCGGTCTGACTGCTGCCGACACTTCCAACAAGGATAATGCAACAGGCTATTGCAGATTAAAAAGAGATTGAAATAGATTGAAAAGTTTTTTAAATTCAAGGCGGCTTTTTGCAATTTCATTGACATTGACGTTTAACACGTTCATACAAGCCGTATAACGCCGCTGTACGCCCCTCAAACGCTTTCAGAGGGTAATTATACCCCTTGCTTTCAAATGTCCCAAAATAGCCCTATTTCGTGAATGTCTGAACGGGACACCCAAACAGGATAGACACAGCGGCTCTTGTCGTTCCTGTTCCGATACAGCAAGGATCTTTCGGCTGTCCGTGTTGGGTGTTGCTGCTCTGTCGGTCTGACTGTCCCCCCGATACTGACAATACGGCTTTCAGAATAGCCTGTAACGGCTCTCAGACGCTCCACAATGCACAGAATAGCCCATAGGCATATAATTACACCCCTGCACCATAACCCCCGTAAAATTGAAATTTGGGGAATGTGGAGAAATGTTGAGTTGCTTTAATTCTTCAAACTGTTTGCAGAAATTCAAGAGAATGCAGCGGAACGGGCAGCGGCTCACGCCAATTAACCGCAACGGAAAGAAAAACTGTGAATGTAATCTGTGAATGTAAAAAAGATATAAAAACATTCACAGACACTTTTTTATAAAATTATCTCCATTTTTACGGAATTTTCAAAAGAAAAAAGGCTTGAAGTCAGACCGACAACAAGCCTTTGTGAATGTTTATTCGGGTTTGTGGTTATTATACCATTCTGTCAATTTATCATGCAGTTTGTCAAGATTTGATACTCTTCCCTGTGCCTTATACGTGTAATCTGAAATAATATCTGTTTTGGTCTGTATTTCTTCATACTGTGCCATAAAAACGCCCTCGTTTTTCGTCGGGATTTCATCTGCACTGAAATACTGACTATAAACCTCACAAGCTACTGTATGTGCTTTTTTAATGCTGTCAGACAGTTCCGTTATTTCAGTACTCATATCAAAAACAATGCTCCAAAGTTCTTTAATATCCTTGTTATTCATTTTTCAATGTCCTTTCTGTTGACATTTTCCGAAAAATACGGTAAAATGTCCTTGTCTAATAATCTTGGTGGCGGTAACTCTTTGCTTGGTGGCTTTGGGAGTTACTGCCGCTTTCATTTGTACTGCTTTTCGACTTCACGCATATACTTTCCGTTGTTCAAGTGGTCATGTATAAGATAACTGTCTATGTCGCTGACTTCCTGATAACTGACTGCTTTCAAATCTACTGCCATTCTCAATTCCCCTAATGTTTCATAAATCAGATGTTCCGAGAAAGAATTAACGGCATATTTCGCATCTTTCCACAGCCTCGCTCTTATTTCTTCTTTGGTCATGGTCTTTTCACCTCTCTTTCATTATATCGTTGGGAATTTGCTATTATCATTATACACTTAATAATTGTATTTTTCCATTGACAATACATACAATTATTAAGTGTATTTTCGTTGAAAGTTTGGCTATTTATACACTTGTTAATTGTATCTATTTGATGTATAATAAGGATAATGGGAAAGGTGTTTTTTTAAGAAAATCCCCCAAAAATAATAAAGGTGGTGAGAATATGCCAAAAAACAGTAAAGCCAAAATTGCCGCAAACAACAGGTATAATCAAAAAAATTACGATCATATCAATATTGCCGTCAAAAAAGGCGATAAGGAAATAATAAAGGCTCATGCAGAAAAACACGGTGAAAGTATCAACGGCTTTGTAAAACGTGCTATAAAGGAAACAATGACAAACGATAACAAGACGGGAAAGAAAATTGATTTGGATTTAAGTAGTTTACTTGATGGTTGGTAAGGTGATAGAATGAAAAGTTCACAGAAAATAAAAATGGCACTTGCTTATAAAAATATGTCTGAATCCGAATTAGCCCGACAGTTCGGCATAACTCCACAGGCTTTCAGTCAGAGATTGAAAAGGGATAAGTTTTCAAGTGCTGATTTGGAGAAAATCGCTGATATTTTGGGTGCAAAGTGGGTAACTGCTTTTAAGTTCCCTGACGGTGCAAAAGTTTAATATAAATAAGCGGCATACCTGAAAAAAGGGTTGCCGCTTTTTCTTTATCCGTTGCCGCTGCTCTTGCTGATCCACGGGCAGCGGCTTATGTTTTCGGGTGAAATCGCTTTTTAAAAGTGATTGATTTATACTCAAATCCGATTTTGTATAGCGTTATGCAATACAAAATCTCTGCTTGCAACCCCTCAAGCTGACAAGGCAATTTGCCGACTCGTTCACAATTTGAATTATGAAAATCTCTGCAAAAACTTTTCTTTCTCTTTTTGCTCTGTGGGTGTCAACAGGTTTGCAGTCCTTGCAAGCTCGTTATAGATGTGTGTTAGCCTATCGTATTGAATAACTGCCAATACGGCATTATCAAGGCTCATTTCTCCGTCTGTCGCTTTAACAAGCCCTCTTGCATTGTTTACAATGCCCTTTGCTTCGTATGGATCAATCTGATATATCACGGCTTTCAACTCTCTTTCGGCTGTATTCTGTATCAATTTTATCAAAAATCATTCTTTTGTGTCAAGCAAAAATGTAATATGTAATACACTACACTGTATTACAGCGTATTACAAATACAGCGGCTATATTATGCCGCTGCACTTGCTCAGAATACTAAATGCAGCGGCATTTTATAATACTGCTTTCAGAATGGCTTGTATGCCCTCTCAGAACGCCCACAGCGGCATTTAAACGGGTTAAGAGTATAATTATACCCCTTAACAAAAACTATCGAAAATGGGCTTGTTTTTGAATTGTGGGAAAGTATCGGCAGCGGTCAGAGTTTGCCCGATACTTCCAACAAGGCTATACAATGTCGTCTGTTTGTCTGTAATGCGTTTCTACGGCTATTTCTGCAAGGGTATGTAATTATATTCCCTGTCGCTCAAATGCCCCGTATAATCAATTCTACGGCATTGTATGACGG
>ONIF01000374.1 GCA_900317795.1 uncultured Eubacteriales bacterium
ATACTTGATCCGACAATGGAAAGAGGAAGAAAGAAAACGTGGACTTGAAAATCACGAAAAGCTATTCAAAGATACTGAAAAAATCAGAAAACAGCTTGAAGAAGATAACGACAACAAGCAATCCCAAAACCGCTCACAAGGGCAAGGACGTAGAAGAAGATAATAGAACACGTGTATAACACGATGTAACACGTATATAACACGTTAAGGAAAAGCACCGTTTTTGATATGTAACACATAAAAATACAGCGTGTTATATATGTAACACGCAAGTAAAAAGGAGAAATTTGCTTTGAAAGTGTATAATTCAAGTAAATATCCAAATCATAAAACAGCAAGGCAATGGGCATTACAAGGCTTTCTGCCCAACGATACGGCACAAGGTATAGAGTTATGGACAAATCGCTTTTGTAGTCATCATTACACCTATTACAATATTGATGAAGTAACCAAAGCCACCGATGAACAACTTGAAAGTAGTTTCTTTAAGCCTGAACGAGAACGCAAGAACCAAAAAGCAAGAGATGAACGTCAACGATTGAGAGAAAAACGTCTTGCGAAAATCGAACGACAGGAATATGTCAAAAGAACTATTCCCGAAATCGAAAGCAAAATTAAACACAAAGGCATTGTAATTGATACCGAAACGACAGGACTTGATCCTAAACAAGATGAACTATTGCAAGTTTCAATCATAGATATTGAGGGAAATGTGCTGTTTAACAGTTATTTTAAGCCCAAAGCTACATCTTGGACATCCGCTGAACTTGTAAACGGTATAAGTCCACAAATGGTAGAAAATTCACCCAAAATATCAGAAAAAATCAAGGAAATTAACAAGATTGTGTATAATGCAGAAACAATCATCGGGTACAACACTCATTTCGACTTGTCTTTCCTCTACTACAATGGTCTTATTTTATCCGAAAATACTAAATTCATAGACGTAATGACAATTTTTGCCGAAATTTATGGGGAATGGAGTGATTACTTTGGGGATTACAAATGGCAGAAGTTAATCACTGCGACTGACTATTACAATTATGATTGGGATAGTCACCCCGAAAATGCACACAATAGCCTTGCTGATTGCTATGCCACACTCTATGTCTATCAACAGATCCAAAAATAAAGAACGGAGCAGGGAAAAAAATAAAATTTCCCTGCCCTTGTCATTTCACGGTAATCCTCACTAATATTTATTTTTTTCCCTGTTCCGTATATTTTTTATATCATCTATGCTTGATATTCCGCTTTTTTTAGTACATAAGACGTAATAGGTGTAAGGCTCGTTATTCTTTCTATCTTCTATGTATGCGTCGTTTATTGCGATACAAAAGGGACATTGTGAGCAATAACCTATATCATAATCGTAAACGCCATAATATTTTTTTCTTTTAGTGGGATTTGTGGTAGGACAATATGCCAAATATGAACCCATATCTACATCGTGATCGTATCCAACAGTAGGAATTCTCTCGGCATAACGCAAAAATTGCTTTTGATAATATTCAGATACCGCATTATATATCCATCTTTTCTCTTTGCTATCTTTCAATAGCATTTCTGACAATTCGTTATCAGTAATTTCACGATCCATTTTACTTAAATCTATCTCTATTGTTGAAATGCCTGCCGATTTTATTTTGTTCAGTTTTTCTTCATCAATTTTATGTGTTACGAATATTTCAACAAACAACTTTTTTTCACCACAATATATTACAATATCGGGTATTATACCTCCAAAAGACTTTTCTAATTCAATTCTGTCAACGGTAATTTCTTTTGATTGTGATATGTATTCTTTCTCTTTGTAACTATGAAATTCGACATATACACTTGGAATAGTAAATTTTTTAGATTTTGAAATAATTTCCTTTGCCAACAGATGTAATGATGTTTCATACCCATATTCGCATTCATCAGTTGATTTATGTGCAAAGTGTTGTACCATCTTTTCTCCCTTTTTAGCAATAAGAGGCTGATTACAAGATGGACATACGCAACCGCATTTCAATCCTCTGTCAACACTTGATATGTCAATTAGTTCTCCGTCTTTAAGGGCGTAAGTCATCTTTTGTCTATGCAATATCGCCACTTCCTTTTTGCTATTTTCCCGATTTTCTGCGATTACAAGGTTTACACAACATCTGACAATTTTCTGCGGTTGTTTTTCCTCCCGAATGCCACGGATCTATGTGGTCACCCTCCATTTCATCAATGCTGAATTGTTGATGACAGATGGCACACAGACCGCCTTGTCGTTCATATGCAGATTGTTTCATATTGTCGCTGAACGCTCTGATATTCAGCGTTTTTTCGTTACCAGACAGCAAATATTCATAGATACCACTTTGGTTGGTTACATCATCATCTTGGATCAATTCGATTGTTCTTTTTTCAAGGTCTTTCGGATTGTAACTGTT
>ONIF01000094.1 GCA_900317795.1 uncultured Eubacteriales bacterium
CTACTTGATTACTACCCCCGACGGGAGCTGTATTTATCGGGTTTTTTTGTGCTTGAGGTACGAAACTTTTCCGGCTGGAGTACGGAACTTTTCCAACTGGGGTACGGAACTTTTCCAACTGGAGTACGGAACTTTTCCTGTTGAGGTACGGAACTTTTCCAAATATAGTACGATTATCTATTGACAAAAGAGATAATTTTTGGTAAAATAAATTTATCAAAATTATATGAGGTGAATGTAATATGCCAAAAAGAAACAGACTTCCAATTGTACCGGATTACATAGGCTTGCCGAAAGATTATGCTCAACTTCTGGTGCAAAAAAGTCACCCTTTGCAAACTCTCTCTGAAACAGATATGACTTTAGCGGAATTTAAAATACTCGATTCTTACTTAAGTAGGATTGATAGTCACAATGCGGATAGACGCTATGTTAGGTTTGAAAGAGGAGAACTTGAAAATATTTTAGGCGTGACGCAAATCAAAAAAGACGACCTTTCTCAAAGATTAGACAATTTATTTCAGGTTGTGACAATCAAAGATGAAAATAAAGAAAAAGGGTTTACCAAGATTGCATTGTTTGAAAAGGCTGAAGCCAGTCAAGATGAAAACGGTTTATGGCAAGTCGATCTTGCTTGCACAGAAGCTGCACTGGAATATATATTCAATATTGAAAATATTGGTTATCTCCGCTATCGTTTGAAAAATATCATAGACCTTAAAAGTCGTTACAGCTATATTCTGTATCTCTATTTGGAGAATAACCGCTTTAGAAAAACATGGAAAATCAGCTTAAAAGAACTCAAACAAATACTTAACTGCAACGCTGAACGATATGAAAGCTATAAATACTTTAATGCCGAAGTTCTGAAAAAACAAAAAAGGAAGATATTTTACAGCAATAAAGTTTACCATCGAAACACTTGCAGATGGTACTTCCAGCATCGAACAACAAATTAAACCAACTGCAAAAATAGATAAATCTCATCATGAAATTGATGATGACAATGATTCTGAAACTGAAGAAATAGATTATGGAGGAGAACTTGCCAATTTATTGGGGGATGTTGCCTGCGACAATGAATTTAGCCCTAAACAAATCAGAATTATACAAGATTTAGTTTTAAGGGTGGTTGGAAGTGACCCTTTGAAATGCTGTCATTATCTTATACATAAAGTACACTTACTTGATTATCATAAGGCCAAAAATCGTTATAGCTATCTCATAAAGATGATAAATAACGATATAAAAAATCCTGATGATATGCAGTAAAGTGTTTTTGTTATATAGGGGATACTTTATGCCTAAAACGGAAGTCATAAAATTTCTTGGAACTCACATTAAGCATATAAAAAAGCGGAAAGTCTAAAAAACAGACTTTCCGCTTTACTTATTTATTTTTACAATAAGCAATGGTCAGTGTTAAGAATACTGGAGATAATAGAGGAAACAAGTGCAGCAATTTCCTCAGGGGATTCTTGCAAGCCGTCGTCAAGCCATCTTTGCATGATACCGGCACAGCCGTTCACGATAAAGGAATTATACATTTCCATTTTGATAAAGGAATTATACATTTCCATTTTCGTTTGATTGAAATGAGTATCAGCATATTTCCACAGGCTGCAAAGATGTTTATTTACAAGTAACTTTGTTTTGTTAAAAAACTTCATGTCGTTATTTTCGCTGAAAAACACACTACACATATCGTGATTGTCACCCAAAAACGAGAATATTTTCAACAAATATTGATATATATTTGTTTTATCATTCTCATCAAAATCAAGTATTTTTTCAAATTCCCTGAAGAACTCGTCTTCCGTTTTGTAAAGCATATCATACACATCTGCATAATGAAAATAAAAAGTTCCCCTGTTCACATCTGCAAGCTCTGACAACTCTGTTACTGATATTTCATTGATGGGTTTGTCTTGCAGCAAAGACAAAAGAGCTTCTTTAAGGCGTTTTTTGGTATTTCTCACACTTCTGTTTTGATTTCCGCTCTTGTTCATAATAAAATTCCTCCTCTTGAACATTTACAGCTATATCTGTTGAAAAATAGACATTATTCAAAATATTGTGGGTTGACTATGCATAATATAGTAACTATAATATATCATAGTCTAAAATTCAACATTTGTCAAGATTTAAACAGGTGTCGAAATATATGGAGGGCATTTTTTTGATGAATAAGCTTGAAAATATCAAACAGAAAGACAGCGTTATGAAAGTGATAGCAAAATCTATCGTAAAATACCGTTTTTTCATAATGGCAATATTTCTTGCGGCAGCACTTTATTGCGGTATGTCAATATCCAAAGTGAAAGTAAATGAGGATATAACGGCATTTTTGCCGGAGGACACCGAAACCCGTCAAGGACTTACCATTATGGAAGATGAGTTCATCACATACGGCACAGCAGATATAATGATTTCAAACATAACCTATGAAACTGCCGAGAAATTGGCTGAAAATATCGGTAACATGGAACATGTCACAACTGTAACCCTTGATGACAGCCCCTCGCACTATGTAAATTCCTCTGCATTGCTTTCCGTTTCATTTGACGGCACGAGTGACAATGAAAAAATCATATATGCTCTTTCACAAATAAAAGACAGTCTGAAAGACTATGATGTTTATATCTCGTCTGAAATAGGACAGAATTATTCCGCTCAGGTCGCTGAGGAGATGGGAGGGGTTCTTCTTCTTACCGTCAGCGTCATCATTTTTGTACTGCTTTTCACATCAAGAAGTTATTTTGAAGTCGCCATTTTCGGTATCGTTTTCATATTTGCGGCAGTTCTCAACATGGGTACAAATTATCTTCTTGGTACTATATCTTCAATCACAAATTCCATAGCCGTTATTTTACAACTTGCCCTTGCCATAGACTACTCCATTATTCTTATACACAGATATCAAGATGAAGTCATCAGACAGCCTACTGAAAAAGCGGCTTTAATAGAGGCTCTTTCAAAAGGCATTATTGAAATATCTTCCTCAAGCCTTACCACAATTTCAGGCTTGCTTGCACTTACTTTAATGCATTTCAGACTTGGTTATGATTTGGGTGTAGTTCTCACTAAAGGGATTATATTTAGCATTCTTTCCGTGCTTTTGCTCATGCCGGGATTGATTTTAATGTTCCCGAAAATGCTGAAAAAAACCGCTCACAGAAAACATGTGCCAAATATCGAATTATGGGGCAAATTTCTCACAAAATCAAAATATTGCTTTGTGTGGATATTTATAGTAATTATACCAATGTCAATCTATTTTTCTTCAAAGACAAATTACGCATTTGCCGACAGCACGATAAATGAATTGATATACTCCGAAAGCCGTGCAACCATGCACAAAATAACAGATACCTTTGACGACTCTACACAAATCGCCCTTATTCTTCCAAATGGGAATTATGAAGCTGAAAAAGCCATTATCAAAGAAATAGAAAAAATGGATAATATCAAATCTATCACAGGTCTTGCAAATATAGAGTCAGAAAAGGGAAAAGTTCTTACGGATAAATATACACCGAGAATGTTTGCAGAACTTCTTGACATGGACCTTGAAGAAACTACTCTTTTATATCAGGCTTACGGAGTGGAACACCATCAGTATCAAGGAATTTTCAAGAGTGCAGAGGAATATGAAGTTCCTCTCATAGACATGTTTTTATATGTTTTTGACAAATCAGACGAGGGCATTATAAACCTTGACTCAGACAAGAAAGAAAAAATGGATTCCCTGAGAAGCAGTCTTATGCTTGGAATAGACCAGCTTCAAGGCGAAAACTATGACAGAATAATCATTTCAACGTCTGTACCAGTTGAGGGAAAAACAAGTACAGAACTTGTTGACGCAATCAGGGAAACAGCAAAAAAATATTATGAAAATAGTGATAAAAAAGTGCTTGTCATAGGCGAGATAACGAGTGCAAGGGACCTTGCAGACACCTTTAACAGTGACAGCACAAAGATAAATGTTCTTACTATACTTTTTGTACTTGTGATACTTCTTCTTACTTTCAAGAGTGTTGCAGGCTCCGTATTACTTGTATTTGTTATTCAGGGCAGTATATGGATAAATTTTTCCTTCCCATATCTTATGAATATAACGAGTTCTTTTGTCACAAATATGATAGTATCTGCTATACAAATGGGTGCTACAATAGATTATGCAATAGTAATCATGAATCACTATCAGGAATTGAGAGATAAATTCGACAAGAAACAAGCTATGGTTTTGGCTGTGAATGAGAGCTTTCCAACTATTCTCACATCGGGAACAATTCTCACAATGGCAGGATTTTTAATATCCATGAGAGTAAGTGATGTATATATAGGTCACATAGGGCTTGCAGTCGGCAGAGGTGCTTTAATATCCGTTATACTTGTATTAACTGTATTACCGCAAATAATAGTGCTTCTTGATAAAATTATCAGCAAGACAAAATTTAAAATCAGTCTGGGAGGTGACGACAAATGAAAAAGACATTCTCTTTAATAACAGCGATATTGATAATTTTCACATCTTTTTCATTTACGCCTGTGTCGGCTCTTGGCGCACACATAGAAATATCTTCTGCAAAAGACCTTATTTTGCTTGCAGAAAAGTGCAGACTTGACAGTTACAGTTTAAATCTTACAGTCACGTTTAAAAACGATATTGACTTGAAAAATTCGGAATTTGAATATATTCCCTATTTTTCGGGAACGCTTGACGGAAACGGTTATACTGTCAAAAATTTCCGCCTTGAAAAAAACGGCTCTCAAATGGGCTTTATACGCTGCACATCTGTTTCTGCAAAGATAAAAAATTTGAATATAAGCGGAAAAGTCACTACTTTCGGCAGTTCAAAGGAAACAGGCGGCATTGTCGGAAATAATCAAGGCACTATTGAAAAGTGCAGTTTTTCGGGCAAGGTCAGCGGAAAAGAAGATACAGGCGGCATTGCCGGTAAAAATTCAGGCATGATAACGGATTGTGAAAACTCCGCTAACGTATCGGGTGAGCACCGTACAGGCGGCATTTCAGGCAGCAATACGGGATTGATATATAAAAGCACTAACAAAGGCAGTATCAATAATACTGTGCTTTCAACTGAACAGCCTGCTATAAAAAGCGGTCTGAGCTTGAAAAATTTCGATATAGCCGAGATTTCCGAAGATGATTTTCTTGATATAACCGATACAGGCGGTATTACAGGATTTTCTGAGGGCAGTATAACAGAATGCGAAAATTCCGGTATAATCGGCTATGACAGGACAGGCTATAATACAGGCGGTATTGCCGGCAGAAATATTGGAACTGTCACCACCTGCACAAATAACGGTGATGTTATCGGCAAAAAGGATATAGGCGGCATTGTCGGACAGGCTGAGCCATATAGTCAATGGGATTTTTCCGAAAGCAAGCTTGAAAGCCTGAAAAACTCCGTAAACGACATTAAAAGCAAGATTGAAACTCTTAAAAAAGACGCTTCCAACTCCTCTGACGACATAAAAAAGCAGATAAACGAGATAGAAAAATCTGTAAATGCCGTATCTGACGACACAAAAAATGCGGCAGGGCAAATTTCAGATGATGTTGACGAGACCAAAAAAGCGGCTGATAAAATCATATCCGAGATAAAAGACGCTGTGAGTAAGCATGACCACAAACGTACAAAGGAACTCCTTGAACAGATTAAACAAATGAAAGACAGCCGTGTTATAGACCTTAATGAATTGATATATATATTAAGACTTGTAAGAGCCGAAGAAAAAAGACACTTTGAAAAAGAACATATCGAGTCAGAATATGACCTTTCAGGCACAGTTGAAGAAATCATTGCAGGCATGGAACTGAAAAAGCCCGATACCGAAAGCATATATCAGGATATTAAAAATATAGGCGAAAATGCATCAATTCTTGAAGAACTCATGCAGTCAGGCTCAGACAATATTAAAAAAGACGCCGAAGCTCTCAAAGAAAGCCTTTCAGAATTTGCAGACGCTATGCAGATAACTGCAAAAGATATTTCACAAGTAAAAGTAAGCACTATGACAGACGTTTCCGCAGACGGAAAATATAATAACAGTATCATTCAAAATTGCAAAAATCAGGGTGATATATATGCCGAAACAAATGCAGGCGGTATTGCAGGTACTATATCATTTGAGATAGCCTTCGACGCAGAAGATAAATTGCAGGTATCAGACTATCTTTTGAATGACGCAAAATATCTTGTATTTTCCGTTATAAAAAATTGTGAAAGCATAAATGAAGTGACGGCTAAAAAGCAGAATTCAGGAGGTATAGTTGGAAATGCTGATTTCGGCTTGATAGACGGCTGCACAGGTTCGGGAACAATAAGAGTAACAAGTGGCGAATACTGTGGCGGAATTGCCGGACAGACATCAGGCAATGTAAAAAATTCATCTTCAAGAAGTATTCTCTATGGAGGGGGATATGTAGGCGGAATTGCGGGTAAAGCAAAAAATATCTCAAACTGCAAGTCATATTCTTTCATAGAAAGCGGAGAGGAATTTACAGGGAGTATTGCAGGCAGTCTTGACGGACAAGCAGAAAACTGTTATTTCGTGGAAAACGGTATTGGCGGTATAGATGGAATATCCTACAAAAGCAAGGCTGAGCCTTTGACATATCAAGATATGATGAAAAGAAATGATATTCCGGATATTTTCAGGAAAATCACCGTGACGTTCATTGCAGAAAACAAGACTGTTGCGGAAATAGATGTGGATTTTGGCGGAAAAATAGACAAACTTCCTGAAGTACAGAAAAACGGTCTTCAATACTGGAAATGGAACGATTTTGACAATGAGCATATATATTACAGTCAGACCGTTGAGGGAGAATATAAAAACCCGAAAACCACCATTTCTACAAATGAAGATATACCCTTGTTTCTTGCAGAGGGAAACTTCTATGAAGGGCAAACGATTACAGCCGAGCCTGTTGAAAAAAATTCAGACGGGAAGAATGAAATACTTGCCGCATATAAAGTGTATATAAACGATTTTTCAGGCAATTTAAAAATACGCATGAAAGCGATTGACAAAGGACAGCTTTATTTGTCTGGTGAAAGTACAAACTATGAAAAAGACGGCAGTTATATCGTTTTTGAAGCAGAAAATGGTAGTGAAATTGTCTATATAAAGTCAAATAAAAATGATTTGTGGGTATGGATAATGATAATATCAGTATTTTTTATAGCTGTAATAATCACAATTATAGTTATTGCAGTTATTAAAAACAGGCATAAAAGAAATAAATTTCCCAACAATTCACAGCCATCTGAAGAAAATAATGCTGTCAAATGAACAAGTTTGAAAGTTATTTGGTGACATTTTTATCAAGTATATAATTTTCGACCGTCTAATCCAATACAGAATAATCCGCCCGAAAAACAAAAGTTTCGGGCGGATTTTAATACTACTTGGAATATATTTATTTTGATACTTTCATATGTCCATTACGAAAAAATGTGTCTGGACACAAAAATTCGTAATAAAAATGATTATATTGTGATTATTTGATATAATTGTCTCTATCATGAAAACACAAATGTTTAGTAATTGAATCACCGTAGGACGCTCATATTTGCGTTCTACGGCATTGTTTTGTTCAGGGGTATAATTTTTTACCTTTTTGGCACTTGAACGCAATGTATGGCATTGTAGGGGCTCTACAGGCGATTTAAAAATACACCTCACAAAACACATAATCTTGCCTATGGCTTCCCACACTTAAAAGAAACGCTTATATATTTTGCATATATAAAATCATAATGAATATCCATTTATTTTTTGATTTCGCAAAATTTAAGATGGTTGATTATCAAGCAGGAGAAATGCGAGGAGTTGCTGAAGCCCCTCGCAAAGACACAGCAGCCGGCAGAGCCGACTGCTATGCGATTTTTGAAAAGTTCATTTAAGGGGTCAAATTTTGAGGTATAGAGTCGATTCAAAGACTGCAACATAGAAAAAATACGATATTCAAGGCTTTTTTGTGGGTGTCGCCACTATGGGTTGCGGAATTTTACAAGATAATCTTTTTGAGTTCAGCAATTTTCTTTTCATGTTCAGAAATGACATTTTCAATTCTTAATTTTGCATCTCCGACGGCATTGATTTGTGCTTTTTTTAGATTTTCCAATCTTGCTTCCGTTGCTGACAATTCAGCCTTTTGCGGCTCGTTCACATAACTGTAACCGTTATCAAGTGCAGTTTGGATAGCCTGCTCCGATACCTTATACAAATTCTTTTTGACTGTTCCGACAAATACACCGCCATCATTAACCAGATTGTCTATAACTTGCAATGCCCGAATAAAAAGATCGTACAGACTTTCACCGCATTCAGCACCAATAATAATATCCGTCATTCCCCGACTTGCTCTCATGCGTCTATCCTGATACTCCCTTAAAATTTCTTCTGTCCTCTCAATCTCCAGATATTGTGATTTCAAACTATTCTGTATCTGTTGAAGTTGTTCGGAATGTTGCTTTCGGCTGTCAGATTGCTCTGTCGACATATCAAAAAGATCATCTATTTTTTTATTCCATTCAAACGACATTTTTCACTCTCCCACTACAATCACTCTACAATACCTCTCAGACGCACGCAGAACGCTCTCAGCGGCTCTCAAACGGCTTAGGAGTATAATTTACCCCCTCGCCCTAAAAATGCAGCAGAGAGCCTCTGAGAGCCATTTACAGCAAACACGATTTTTCGTGCGTATTT
>ONIF01000426.1 GCA_900317795.1 uncultured Eubacteriales bacterium
CTGAAATCTTTTTTCCAGTCAAATGGGATATAGCACCCCTCAACAATCAAATTTTGATGATTTTCAACGGCAGTTTTGATTATCTCTTTGCAAATATTCTAGAGATATGCCGTTATACCAATGACCTAAAACATTGAGCAAATAGAATTTCCTTTATATTTGATGTTGGATTATCAGGCTATTATAAAATCCGATACCGCCACACGCCTGCTCAATGTTTTTACATTCGAGTATAGCATTGAAGAACAGCAAAAAATCGTTAATATTCTCTATCCTGAATCCGTGAAACTCAATAAGCGATAAAGCGATGGACAAGCCCTAAAAATGCCTCCGCCCAAGCATTACTTCTGCTGACAGATAGAAAAAGCTGTCGTGCATGTTTCGTAAGCTGACCGGCAAAATGAATGATGTTTTGGATAACGGTACGAATGCGTTTGCGACTGACAATTCTTTTGGATGGAGCTTTACCTTGATTGACCGTTTCCTGCCCGAGCATACGCAGGATATTGTAAGCAATCATCGTGAGTTCAAGAACAAGCTCATTTGTGTCAAATTTGCCTGACGGAAGACGCTCTACCCCCATATCTGTCTTGATCTCACTATGAAATTGCTCGCACTCACCGTGAGCATGATACAGGTCGATAATTTCCTGATCGCTTTCTCCGAGATTTGTCCAAAACATATTGAGTTCGATTTGCGGTTCAAGAAAAATCTGACCGTCGGGAGATGAATTACGCTCGATCATTTCATAAACAATGCGGTTACAAATACTCTTCTGTTTTCCATCTTCTGTCGTATAAAAAATATCCTTGAATGTACTGCCGACATATACTGTCTTTCCCTCTCTCGGCTCACGTATATCCTTGCACCATGTTCTGATATTAACAGCCCATTCAGATACGTCTTCTCTGCGAAGGTTGCGTTTAATGACATAATAAGCACCGTTTTCAAGCAAGATACCAACATTTTCAGCAGCGTCATTACCCGAATCAAGACGAACAAGAACCGGTCTGTCCGTCATTTTGCGACAAAGTTTCATCGTTTGACGAAGAAAATTCGGTGTACCGTTTTGACAATGCTGTTTACCCTCACGAAGTTCGGTATTGACAAGATAACCTTCTTTTCCGATATATGCCATCATAGGAGCATACCCCATAAATTTTTTGTAGGTGAAGGATACTCCTTCTTTTTTGGTGTTGGAATTATCCATCGGCGTAACATCCATGTCCAAAGGTATCATTCCGTTTTTTAGGGCTGTAAATTCCATACCATTGCTTTTCAGCAGGCGAGCATTGAATTTCAACAGTTGTTCACGCTGTGTTCTTCCGATCTCGTTCATTCTCTGGCGAAGCGTTGCGGCTGACGGCAAACCCTTTTGAAGATGAAGGGCGGTCTGATAGTATGTAGCGTCATTTTGAAACTCGGCAACCGCTTCAAAATCGGGTTTGCCCATGCACAGCAGTCCAATAAAGGTTGTCATGATCGTACCGCAGTCTATCTGTTTGCGTGATCGCTTATCTTCTGATTTTACATTACGAAACTGTTTTTGAAATTCCGCGTGGTCAAGAATATCACCCACAAGTCCTATCCCTGTAACTGCCGGTATTCTCTTGTCGGTAAGTCTGTAAATAATTCTGTCAAAACTCATTTCTGCCACATCCTATGTGCTCAATTTTATCTATATCAATTATACCATAAATTGCGTTTTGAGGATAGCTTTTCTGCACCTTTTCGGTGAATTTACGATTCGATTTTTTTGTTTATTTTTCGCTTTGTAATCAGCTTTTCTGCCTTATTGAGCTTTTGAGTTTCACGGATTCAGGGGGTATTAAGGAAAAGTGAACTGAAAGAAATGTTTATTGTCAGATATGCCGATGATTTTAAAATATTTTGCCGTAAACGCAATGATGCGAACAAAGTGTTCATAGCTGTTAAAAAATGGCTGAAAGAACGCTTGAAATTAGACATCAGCGAGGAAAAGTCAAAGGTCGTAAATTTGAAAAAGCAATACTCGGAATTCCTTGGATTTAAGCTGAAAGCAGTGTTGAAAGGCGATAAATATGTTGTAAAATCCCACATGAGTGATAAAGCGATTCAATCGGCAACGCAAAAGCTGAAAGGCAGAATCAAAGATTTACAGCGACCAAGAGATTTGTTGGATGAAAAGCGTAAATTAAATCTTTACAATTCTACAGTTTGGGGT
>ONIF01000247.1 GCA_900317795.1 uncultured Eubacteriales bacterium
GAAAACTGTACATCAATGAACTGTGACTTTGAATAGGACTGCCTGTGCCATGACGGAGTGTTCAGCAAATCATAAATAAAATCCCTGATATATTCGGGCTTTATCCATGTTGAGCCGAGCCGTACATCAATATCTTTTGCCGAAAGTTTTTCGGGCATGGCTTTTCTTAATGCCATGATATTCACCGTGAGGGAAGTATCACCGTCATTGAATGCTCTTTCAGCCGTTTGCAGTTTTTTCAGAATATCGCCCGACAAATATTCATCGGCAGGAACATATTTTTCCGTATTCGGAATTTTATATATCGAGTCTTTCAAATCATCAATGATTTTTTCTTGGCTGAATCCCGTGAGCTGTGACATATAATCGAGGTCAACCGTTCCTTTGGTATCCTCTGATGAAAGCGACACAGCAAGTGCGTCTATGCTTGTTTCAACTTCTGTAACGGTATGTTCGGGCTTGATAGTACGCTTGGTAAAAATATCAGCCTTGCCGATATATTTCCCATCTTCATCAAACTTTTCAAGGGACTTCAAAAGAGGAAGTGCCGAGTCACCTCTGAAAACGTCTGTATTTGCCTTGTCATTGATACGTCCGAATTTTTTTGCAAAATCATCATACATGGTTGAAAGCCTTGCCTGTGCAGACTTTATCATTTCATCGGGAGTATCTTCATCAAGCTGCATTTCAAAAAGCTGTCTGACGGTATCACGCAGAGCCGTCATGCCTTTCAATATTTCCAGACTTTTCTTTGCCTTTGATTTCGGAAAATCGACAGGCTGTGCAACACCGCTTTCAAGAAAATACGCTTTCCCCTCAGAGATAAAATAACTGCTGTTTCGCAGGCTTTCGGGTGCGGCAATCATAGGGATATATTCCTGTTCCTGATTTGAAGTTGTCTTTTGAGTTTCAATTTTTCCCTGAATATTGCTCATAGCTGCCCTTATCTGTTCGGACAGCTTTATATTTTTATTCGGCTGACAGGTGCTTTCCATGCCGAACTGACCTGTTACCATTTCCATTGTGCCGCATATCTGCTGAGGATTTTCAACGAAATAAGCATTCATTTCAATGCCGTTTTCATCTTTGGCTGTACTTAACCATAACGGCTCATTTTCGGGAGTTATCGTTATCGGATTTTCACGCTTTTTCAGAAAGATAATATCGGAAGTTACTTCTGTTCCTGCATTTGCCTTGAAAGCATTGTTCGGCAATCGTACAGCACCTAAAAAATCTCCCTTTTCGGCAATGATTTTTCGTGCCGTATTGTCCAACTTATCAAGCGTACCCTTTGAAGTGATGAAAGCAACTACACCGCCCGGTTTTACCATGTCAAGTGACTTGCTGAAAAAGTAATCATGTATCAAAAGATTATTCTGATTATACTGCTTATCAAAAATCCTTATATCGCCAAAAGGCACATTTCCGACTGCAACATCAAATGAATTTTCTTTTAATTTGCTGTTTTCAAATCCGCAGACCTGAATTTGTGCTTTCGGATAAAGTTGCTGTGCAATTCTGCCTGTCAGACTGTCAAGCTCAATTCCCATGACTTGCGTATTATTTCCAGGTATCATGCCGATAAAATTACCTATACCGCAGCTTGGTTCAAGAAGTTTACCGCCGTTAAAGCCCATTTCAGCCAACTTTGCATACATTTCTTTGATAATGACGGGAGAGGTATAAAAAGCCGTCATGGTAGATTTTCGGGCTGCTGCAAATTCATCATCTGTAAGAAGTTCTTTTACTTCGGGATAGTGTTTATTATCAGGCTCAAACACCTTTGAAAGACCGCCCCAGCCTGTATATTTGGATAAAATTTCCTGTTCATCGGGAGTGGCATTTCTTTTTTCACTTTCAACTTTCTTCAATGTTTGGATAGCCGCAAGATTATCGGCAAATTTTTCGGGCAGCCTACGCTGTCCGAGTGACAAGTCGGTGATACTGTAATTTTCCGCCTGTTCGGGAGTATCTTCAATTTTTTGACGTTCTGCCTCAATGACTTCTTTCGGTCTTAAATCTATCACAATAGATTTAAGTTTTACTTCTTCGGTTTCAGATGTTTTTTCTTTGAAAAATTCAGGGATATTCCGAAAACCTACACTGTCAACAAAATGTGCCTGTTTCTGTCCGTTCTGTTCGGTGACAACAACATCACTGACCGAAAGAGAATGTCCCCTGAAATTTTCGGGACGGTCAACATTGAACTTGGTATAGATAGATTCCAACTTGTCCTCACCGTCAATATCGGTAAGTTTTCCCTCATAAACAAGGTTGTAATCTGTAATGCTGACGGGTTCGGGCTGTCGGTCAAGTCCCTCAAAACGCTTGTAATGATTTTCTTCACCGTCTTTAAGCTGATATATTTTGAAAGTGCCTGCCGAATTTTCGGGGAAAAGCTGTGTCCTTAATTCTCTGTTTGCCCTTGCGATAAGTGCGGACATTGTTTCTTCCGTACCGCCTTCAAAATTTGCGGGACGGTTGAAATAATCAACATAATCGTTGAATTTTTCATCTGTAACATCAATCAGAGTTTGGTATGCACTGCTTTCAAGATAGGAAAAGAAATCGTTTTTGTCCGAACAGTTTTCATCGGCTTCAAGGATAAGTTCGTTGCTTATCTGACATATCACAAACTGACCGCCTTCTGAACTGTTAGGATTGAAATAAATTTCTTCAACACCGTTTTCCGTGAAGAAAAATTTGTCGGCATCAGCGTCAAAATCATCTCTTGGTGTTATGGAATGCAATTCTGTCTGCTGTTCCGCCTTTGAAATAAGTTCAAACATTGTACGGCTCACCGCATTTTCAAGGTCGTGCGGCTGGCTGAAACGCTCAACATATTTGATGAAATCTTCATTTTCAATACCGACAACACCGTGAGTGGAATAGTCATTGAACTTTTCAAAAAAATACATTGTTTTATCGACAAGGTTGCTGTCATATTGGGTATCCTGATTTGCCCTGATAATATCATCATAGGTGATTTGACTTGTTTTGAACTGACCGCCGTCCGTATCATCAGGAACGTAATGAATTCTTTCAACACCATCTTCCTGAAAATAAAATTTATCAATTTCGGTGTCAAAATCAAAATTCATATTTTTGGCAGTTTCCCTGTTTTCTTCCTCTGTAACGTCTTTCTGAATATTGTCATATTCAGATTTGAAATACTGCAAATATGATTTTGCCATTTCTTCAAAGGTTACTTCACGGCTGTATGCACCGTAATTGACAAAATAACCTGTGTTTGTCGGTCTTATATGCAAGTCCAAATCTTCCACATAACTATCTTTGAAAGGAATATGTGTAAGCGGTATTCTGCCGTTTGCTGTGAATAATTTTTTCGTAAGTTCCTTTGAAATATCTTCGCCGTTTTGATACTGCCTTGCAAGCTCATATACTTGCGGTTCGGCAAAAGAACCGTTTCCGTAATGTGCCATGACGGTAGGCGGATATTTGTCGATATGACCTTTTTCAAAGAAGATATACCCAAGACTTTCAATTTCGTCCCATGCAAGAGGACAATATCACGCAGTTCCACGTCCTGAAACAGAGGATACCACCCTGTATTATCGTCACGAATATGTGCTGTATTGTTTTGAATATCAATCCTGTCAACAATATACTGTCTGTCATCATAATCAACAGTCTTTCCGACAAGCGAATATAACTTTTCCTCTGTCATTCCTGTGGGATAATCGCTTTTCAGAATATTCAGAAATCTCTGTTCAGCCTGTGTGAGTTCGGTATGTTCTTTCAAAAACGGGATAAGAATATTTTTGGCTTTCTGCTGTCTGTCAAGTTTTTCCGTATCCAAATGCAACGGATTTGCGGGAGAAAGGCTGTAATCAACAAAGTCGCTGATATGGTCAATCAGACTGCCGCCGCCCGTACCCTTGCCGTCACCTATGTCAAATCTTCCTGCATAGCTGAAAGTTTCACCATGTATAACGCCCGTAACTTCAAAATCCGTTTTTTTATACCAGCCTGCTTTCAAATGCGGATTTAATCTTTCAAGGTGCTGTTTTTCATCAAGGTATTCAAAGGCAGCATTTATCGCCGCAAATGATAACGGTTCGGTGCTTTTTTGTATCCTTTCCGAAATATCGTCAATGATAGGACTTTCGGAATAGCCCAAACTCACGGAAACGCTGTCAGGCGGCATTTCTTTTTCGGGAATGGTGAAAACACTTCTGTCAAGGAAAGAAATATTTCCCTCAGTATCGGTAATGCGTATCAGCATATCACGGTCATTGAGAGCCTTTTGGATAAGATTTTCCATTTCTTCGGCAGCCTGTTCGTTGGTGACAGGGGAATCGCCGTTTTCGCTTTCATGCCGCATGAGATAACCGTCAGAAAGATAAAATGATATTTCTGTTTGCTGAACGGCATAATTATCTTTTCTTTCGTGACCGTCACCG
>ONIF01000154.1 GCA_900317795.1 uncultured Eubacteriales bacterium
ATCGGGCATATCCGATGGCTTGAACTTTCCCTCGGATACACCTATCAAAGTGCCTGTTATTATCCTCACCATGTTATACAAAAATCCGTCTGCACTTACCGTGACGGTCACCAAATCCCCGTTTTTGTCAACGTGCAAATCTGTAATTGTACGGTGAAAATCCCCTTTTTTTCTTTTATTATCTACTGTACAAAATGATGTAAAATCATGCGTGCCTATCAAATATTTGCACGCCTCATTCATTTTATCTATATCCAATTCATACCAGTAATGCAATGCATATCCGTCAAGAAACGGCTCTCTTATCCTGTTATTCCATATTTTATATATATACTCCTTGCCCTTACATGAATATCTTGCATGAAAGTCCTCTGCAACTTCCTTTGCATTCACGACAGCCATGCTTTTCGGCAAACGGCTGTTTAATGCATTAACAAGCCTTTCACATGGAATTTTATGCTCCGTATGAAAATTCAGACAATACATATTTGCATGAACGCCCGAATCCGTGCGACTGCACCCCTTTATATCGGGCAGTTCCCCCAATATGCTTTTCAAGCCGTCTTGAAAGGTTTCCTGCACCGTCACGGCATTTTTCTGTATCTGCCAGCCGTGATAATACTTTCCGTCATATTTCAGCGTTACCAATATATTTCTCATTGAACCACCGCACCGAAATAGATATTACACAAAACTACTCCTGCAAATACTACAACAGAGAATATCAATCCCAATAAATCTATTATCCCAAAATGCAGTTGTTTCATACGTGTTCTGCCGTTTCCGCCATTATAACAACGGCATTCCATTGCCATTGCCAAGTCGTTTGCACGTCTGAATGATGATACAAAAAGCGGTATCAATACGGGTATCAATGCCTTTATTCTTTTGATAATGCCACCGCTTTCCATGTCTGCACCTCTTGCCTTTTGGGCATTCATGATTTTATCCGTTTCTTCCAAAAGTACGGGTATAAACCTCAATGCTATTGTCATCATCATCGCTATGTCATGCACCTTTACATGAAATATTTTCAGCGGTTTCATCAATCTTTCCAATGCGTCTGTCAAGTCTGACGGTGACGTTGTAAATGTCAATATCGAGCTGATGATAACAAGCGTTGCTATTCTTATCGTTACAAATATCGCATTGTTAATGCCCCCGTCTGTTATTTTGATAAAACCCCATTCCCATAACACATTTCCCGTACCGTAGAAAAGATTTAAAATTCCTGTCAGCACTACCACAAACAATATTACTTTCATACTTTTCAGATACATGGAAAACTTTACTCTTGTCATCAGCACCACCAAAAGTGATGCCATTGTGATAAGCATGAGCGACATATAATTCTTTGCCACAAATATAAACACAATATATGCTATCAAGAAAAGTATTTTGGCACGGGCATCTAAACGGTGTATTTTTGACATTCCCGGCATATACTGTCCAAGTGTAATATCTCTTACCATTTTCAGCCCCCCTTAACTTCCCAAATAATTGACTATTTCATTGAACGCCTGTTCCACCGTCAATATATTTTGATTAACATTTATTCCGCTTTCTTTCAGCAAAAGCATGATTTTTGTAACCTGTGGTACTTGTAAGCCCAATTTTTCCAATTCCCTGCCTTTTGAAAAGACATTTTCGGGTGTGTCAAACATATACTTTTCTCCGTGACTCATTACAAGAATCCTGTCTGCAACCCTTGCTATATCCTCCATGCTGTGCGATACCAATATAACTGTATTTTTCCGTACATCATGGTAATCCTGTATTTGTGAAAGAAGTGCATCTCTGCCCAACGGGTCAAGTCCTGCTGTCGGCTCGTCAAGTATCAGTACTTCGGGATCCATTGCAATTACTCCCGCTATCGCTGCACGTCTTTTTTCACCGCCCGACAATTCAAACGGCGATTTATCCAGCAATTCTTTTTTCAGTCCCACAAACTCCGCTGCACTTCTGACTTTCTCGTCAATTTCCTCATCACTCAATCCCATGTTTTTAGGTCCATAGGATATATCTTTGTACACCGTTTCATCAAACAACTGATATTCGGGATACTGAAATACCATTCCTACTTTAAATCTGACATTCCTAATTTTTTTAGGCTGTTCCCAAATATCTTTACCGTTTAAATATATCTTGCCGTCAGTCGGCTTTAAAAGTCCGTTCAAAAGCTGTACAAGCGTTGACTTGCCCGAACCCGTGTGACCGATTATCCCTATAAATTCGCCTTTCTCTATCTCAAAGCTGACATCGGAAAGTGCCGTCTTTTCAAAAGATGTTCCCGTGCCGTACACAAAACGGATATTTTCTGCTTTTATCACCGCCATTTATACAGCACCTCTTTTCAAAAGTTTCTCAAGTGCCTTTGCACACTCGTTTTCATCAAGAACGCAATCGGGCACTTCATATCCGCACCCTTTCAGCCTGTAACACAATTCCGTTGCCTGCGGTACGTCAAGCCTATGTTTTTTCAGCATTTCGACTTGTGCAAATACTTCTCTCGGTGTACCCTCCGTCAAAACTTTTCCGCTGTCCATCATGATAACTCTGTCAGCCAAAACAGCTTCCTCCATATAATGCGTTATCAAAATGATAGTTATTCCACGCTCTTTATTGAGTTTCTGCACCGTTGAAATAACTTCCTGCCTGCCCTGTGGGTCAAGCATGGCTGTCGGCTCGTCAAGCACGATACATTCAGGCTCCATTGCAATTATCCCTGCAATAGCTACTCTCTGCTTCTGACCGCCCGACAATTTATCGGGTGAATGTGTCCTGTATTCATACATATCAACGGCTTTCAATGCATTATCGACACGCTCACGGATTTCTTTTGGCGGTATTCCCAAATTCTCACACCCAAATGCAACATCTTCTTCAACAATTCCTGCCACTATCTGATTATCGGGATTCTGCAAAACCAATCCCACTTTCTTTCTTATATCAAATAAATGCTCGTCATCTTCGGTGTTCATGCCGTCAACAATGACATCTCCCGTTGAGGGCAAGTATATCGAATTGAAATGCTTTGCAAGCGTGGATTTTCCCGAACCGTTGTGACCGACTATCGCAACGAATTCACCGTCTTTTATCGTCATGTTCACACCGTTCAAGGCATATTTCTTTTCTTCCTCCGTACCCTCATACTGAAAGTACACTTCTTTTACTTCTATCATACCTTATCTCCATAAACTCTGCCATATAGCCGTACTGCCACACGGCAACGTCAGACCGCTTTCCGTAACGTGCAAGCCGATTTCCGAACTTGTCACCATTCCCCCGAATTTGCTTTTCAGCATTACTCCCAAAAGATACTCCATTACAGCAGGTGACAACCCTGTTGTATAGGAATTTAATATGAAAAATTCGGCATTATCCGAAAGTATCGGCAAGCATAATTCTACCAGTGAAAACAACTGTTCTTCCAATTTCCAGACCTCTCCGTTAGGTCCTCTGCCATAAGACGGAGGGTCCATGATAATTCCGTCATATTTGTTTCCCCTACGCTGTTCACGCTGAACGAACTTTACACAATCGTCAACAAGCCATCTTACAGGCTTATCCTGCAAACCGCTTGAAACGGCATTTTCCTTTGCCCACTGCACCATGCCTTTTGAAGCGTCAACGTGGCATACACTTGCACCTGCTTTTAAACAAGCCAATGTCGCTGCACCCGTATATGCAAACATATTCAAAATTTTCAGCGGTCTTTTGACATTTTTTATTTTCTCGTCAACGTAATCCCAATTAACAGCCTGTTCGGGAAATACACCTGTATGCTTAAAGCCCATAGGCTTTATATTAAAAGTCAAATCATTGTATTTGATACTCCATTGTGACGGGATTTTTTTATAATACTGCCATGCACCGCCACCGCTTGATGAACGCATATAACGGGCGTGTGCATTCTTCCAAAGGGGATTTTTTTTCGGTGTATGCCAGATAATCTGCGGATCGGGGCGAATAAGCACAATATCTCCCCAGCGTTCCAGACGTTCCCCGTCAGAGCAGTCTATCAATTCATAATCTTTCCATTGTGCCTCTCTCAATTCCTTTTCCTCCAATTCTCAATCAATAACAAGCCCAATCATAATATACATTTGAGAAATTTTTATTCAGCAAATCTTCCCTTGAAATCATAAACTGACAGTTACCGTCATCACCAAACATAATTTCACAAGTGCTCTCACCTTCATCTGTATCTATCTGCAAAAGCAGGATTTCAGCCGTACCATTCTCATAAAATTCGGGTGCATTTTGTACAAAATGCGGATAACCACCCATTTTACTGCCTGACCTGTCGCAGAAATCATAAAGATTGTCTATTTCCTCGCCGTTTTCTTCATCAATCATTTCACGAATTTCATCAAATCCGTTGCAGGCATAACCAATCATTTCCCGATTCTGCGTGAAAACGGCTTTACCGCTTTTCTCAAACAGCGGATATTCCATTATATATTTATCTTCAAAGGGATTTTTTGTCAGCAGTTTGCTTTCATCTTTTGAATATTCTTCTATATAAATCACTTTGCAGGGATCTTCCAAGCCGTAATCATCGTCATCAACAACGTAAAACTGCAATATGCCCTTTGTCGGAAAATCCTCCAACGGTGGCATTTCTTCCAAATTTATCTGTGCCATGAAAAACATTGGATTGCCGTTTTCATCTTTCGGATAATCTTCCACTTTCTCCAAATACGGACAACCGCCTATTTTACTTTCCCAAGGCTTTGTTTCACTCGGCACAAACTTTATTTCATTACACGGTTTATATGTACTTTCCAATTTTTCTCTGAACTTTTCCAACTCTTTCGGGAACTCCATAAAAAACACCTCTTTCAACAGCAAGCCCAATCGTAATATACGTTTGAAAAATCTCTTTTCAATAAATCTTCCCTTGAAATCATAAACTGACAGTTGCCACCGTCACCGAACATAATTTCACAAGTGCCTTCACCATCATCTGTATCTATCTGCAAAAGCAATATTTCAGCCGTGCCATTCTCGTAAAATACAGGCGGATTTTGAACAAAATACGGATAACCGCCCACTTTACTGCCTGCTGTATCACAAAAATTCCACAATGCCTTTTCTTCTTCCTCATCTGCACCATCTGCAATTTCATTAAATCCGTTACAGCAGAAACCAACAACATCCTGTCTTTGTGTAAAAACAGCCTTTCCGCTTTTCTCAAAAGGCGGATATTCATTCGTACTTTCAAAGGGATTTTCTTTCAAAAGCCTGCTTTCATCTTTTGAATAATTTTCTATATAAA
>ONIF01000052.1 GCA_900317795.1 uncultured Eubacteriales bacterium
TATGGAGATGCAATTACAGTTCAGGAAAGAATTGCCCTCTTGCTGAGATTGATAAGAAAAGAGCTTGAACAGCTATAACGGAGGTGAAACGATGGTATATTTGGACAATGCAGCAACAACTTTTCCCAAACCTGAAACCGTATATGATACAGTTGACCGTTTTCAGAGAAACTATGCCGTAAATGCAGGTCGTGGAATGTATAAGACAGCACGCATTGCCTCTGATATGATCGGAGAAACAAGAAAATTGATGGCTGATTTGACAAAATGCAGAGATGAAAACAGAGTGATATTTTCTCCTTCCGCCACCATAGCAATGAACCAAGTATTATGCGGTATGAATTATTCGCCTGATACAGTTGTTTATATTTCTCCATTTGAGCATAATGCCGTTGTAAGACCTTTGTACAGACTTTCTAAAAAATTTGGATTCAGCATTGAGATTATTCCGTTTGACAGGACTACACAGGCACTTAACTTTAATGCCATGAAAAACCAATTTGTAATAAAGCACCCTGATATTGTCATATTGAATCATATCAGCAATGTTACAGGATTTATCCTGCCCATTGAAACCATATTTTCAGAGGCAAAAAAATATCATTCCGTCAATATTCTTGATGCCTCGCAATCTCTTGGTGTACTGCCTGTTGATTTAAGTACGGATATCATAGATTTTACTGTATTTGCAGGGCATAAGAATTTGTATTCCAATTTTGGTGTAGGCGGATTTATATATAACACAGATATTCCATTAAAGACTTTTATAACAGGCGGTACAGGTTCGGATTCTTTGAATCCTGATATGTCGGACAAATTGCCCATACGCTTTGAACCTGCAAGCCATGATATTATCGCTTTATCATCAATCAATGCCTCTCTTAAATGGCTCAATCATACAGGCTTGCAGAATATATATCAGCATAAAAAAATTCTCTCTGATTATGCGGCGGAACGTCTGAATGATATAACTTCAATAAAGACATATCTTCCTTCGGAAAAAATACAGCATATTTCCGTCATTTCATTTACACATGAGGAATACAGACCGGAAGAAATTGCTGATATTCTTGACAATGAATATGATATTGCCGTCAGGTGCGGATATCATTGTGCCCCGTTTGTTCACAAGCTGATCGGAACTGAAAGTACAGGCGGTACTGTCCGTGTCAGCGTGGGTTATTTCAATACAAAGCAGGATATTGATATTTTAGTCAATGCTTTGTCGGAGTTAGATTAGAGGTGAACTATTTTGAACGATTTCGTAAATTATATCAATTCAATGAACAATGCCAGCAGTGATACTGTTGAAGCACTTGCAGAATCGCAGGTACTTTCCGATTATTATGATAAAATCAGAATAGACCGTGCTATCGGAAAATATATAGCTGATCGTATCAAGAAAAAAGAACGACTTACTATTGTATTGACAGGCCATGCAGGAGACGGAAAAACAAGTATATTGGTGCAGGTTCTCAGAGAACTCGGACTTCTGACACCCAATACACCATTGAAGGAAGAAGAAGAATTCATAAAAGACGATATTCGATTGTATGCCGTTAAGGATATGAGCGAGTTATCTGAAAATAAACAGATTGACTTTTGTCAGAAAGCATTGGAAGCTCCCAAAAATAATATGTCTGCTGTTATTATATCCAATACAGGACCGCTGTTGAAATGTCTTGAAACGATCAACAGCAGGAAAAACGGTGAAAAAATCAATGAAGCCGAGAAAAACAGATTTCAGTCAGAATTGCTTGAACAGCTTGATTCCAATAAAAATGAACCTATCCTGATTGGAGAATACAAAATTCTGCTTATCAATATTGCAAGAATAGATAATGTTTATTTTGCCGAAAAAATATTAAAAAAATTGATAGCTGATGAACTTTGGAGTCCGTGCGAAAATTGCCGTAAAAAACAAAATTGCTATATATTCAATAATGTCCGGCTAATCAATAAATATTATGGCAGGATATCTTCATTTATCACGGCATTTTACAGTTATCTTTATGAGAACGATATGCGTATGACGATAAGACAAATGCTTTCCCAAATCAGCTTTTCAATAACGGGAAATCATTCATGTGCGGAAATTGGCGATAACAGTAAAGATGTCGTAAAATTCAGAAATCTTTTGTCAAATCTGTTTTTCGGATTCAGCGGCTATGACGAAATAGACAATGCAGATCAGATACAGGGTATCGCTTATGCAAAGAGCCTGAAGTTAGATTCAAAGGCTTTAAAATGCGATTATAAGCTATTTGTGACCGGTGATCTGAAAGATTTTCCTTCGGATATAAGAACACTTGTTGAAAGTCAGAAAAATATTTTCAATATTAAACACCTTAATATTGAGAGCAATGAAGAAAAAGATACTGTATTTAACGATAAGGATACCGAATACAGAAAGGCAATCAGGAGAACATACATATTTTTCGGGCAGGAATCTGGAAAAGCAGATAAATACAATATTCTGTATGATGAATTATTTGGCAGCGGCTTTAATGATTTTATGTGTATTCAGCACAATGAGGCAGAACATTCATTAATACGAAGAATGGAAAATACGATTACAAATGCCTTGTATCTGGAAATGACCGGAATATCATCAAGCCAGGCAAAGGAAATTCCTATCACAATCAAAAGAAATGATGACAGCTTTCAGAAAGTAATGCTGACAAACGGCAGTTTAAAAAAATCCGATTTCAAAATCGTTGCAGTGAACGATTCAAATGAATTTGAAGATATTCAAAATAAGAAAAAAGTTTTCCTGAAAATATGCAATCAGGATACTTTCAGGCTTACTTTGCCAATGGTCATCTATTTTAAAGAAATAGCTGATGGTGTTATTTCCACGATTGCTGATCCGTCACTTACTCACGGAATATCCAAACTGAAAACTCTGCTCCAAAAAAATTGCCCTGACAACGATGAAATTACAATAATTGTCAATAATACAGATGTTCCGACTGACTTAAAGCTGTACATTTATGATGGGAAAATCTTTGTAGAATGAAGGTGAAAACATATGACAGATAAAATGTATCCAAATGATGAATTAAGAACAGATAAAAATAAATATTCCGTACAGAGCCGCCTTTTCGGTCACAGGATAAAACCACAGCAAACACGTTATGAATATCTGGTCGAATTTCTTCAGGTAGCGATCGCCAAAAAAAGAATCATGGATGTTACAGGCGAAAATGAAATTACCGACTATTTTCCTGTGAGTAAAGATATAGAAAACCATGCGATAGAATATATGCCCGTTTCCAATATGGGATTAAAAAGATTTATCTTTTTCAATAACAGCCGTCTGGATACAAAATCAGATATTGATAAAAAGGCTTATCAACTTTGCCTTGAAACCATTGGCAGTAGTTTGGATAAGGATAATTCAATTGAATCGGAAAAATACATAATATATATTCTCCAAAATATATTATATGGATTCAGCATCGAAAATGCAGGACGTTCATGGTTCAATAAAAATCTTCTGCCGATATGTCCCGAAGTGATTTTTCCGGAATCTCTGGCAACAAAAAAAGACCGTAGTAACGTGAAACTGTATTCAGAGGAAGTTGACAGCAGTTTTTCTTTTAACAGTTATACATATATGGCAAGAGGAGGAGAAGTGTATTATCTTCATTTACTCCATGCTGTCAATAACGGCGGTCTTAAATATAAAGAACGTCTTGAAAAACAAATCAGAAAAATGCTTGACAGTATGCCTGAAATATCTGAAATAAGCAGATTCATACAGAATGAATGGCAGAAAGGTCTTGACGTTTCAGACAGCAATACACCTGTTGTCAAAAAGAAATGCGGTGCTATCCCTGTTGAATACGGATACAGAGATGAATATACACTTTCTGAAGTCACTACTTTTATGGATAATCATATACAGCCAATGGAAAAAATAAATCTGTTTTCATGCGGAATCGTTTTGCAGATTTTCAGACTGATGACGACCACTGCCGCCAAAGGCAGCAATACAGCAGGTTCTGCATGGGTAATGGATGTTTGTGATAAAAACAAAAAAGAATATGCGGAAGTAAAAAAACTTTCGTCAAGATGTTTTCTGATGAATGAGGAATGTATCATAAAATATATTGATATGGGGATAGAGTATCACTGCACAAAACCTCAGGACAGGGAAAAAATCCCGAAAATCCGTGAGGATGCCGAAAAAGATACTACTAAAGTTATCCGTAAACTTGGAAAAAGTATGGGTATCATTATTCCATTGAGCGGGGCAAATATGAGATTCACTCTCTCAGAGGATGTCATTAAATTTCTTGTCATGTCCCTTATTCCTGCGGGCAGTAAAGTTACTTTTGACCGTTTCCTTGACCTTATTTATGAACATTTTGAAATAGTGGTATCGCCTGAACACTATGAAAGGGCTGTTTCTGAAAATAAGGCTGTCTATCAAAAAAATGTCACCTTTCTCCAGACAAATAAAATTGATTTTGCTCAAAAATTGAAAAATTGCGGTTTACTGAGAGATCTCTCAAACGCTACTGCCATTGTTGAAAATCCTTATGAACGGGAGGAATATGAAAATTGAAAAAGCTTATTTCCGAAGTTATCTCAATGATAGAAAAACAGATGAAAAAAAACAGTACCTATCTGTTAAAAATCGAAGATTTTGATGATCCTGTCGTTTATATGGAAATATGCAGACATTTTGCAGACAGGCATGAAATTAATTTTATTGCCAATCTTGAATACAGCAAATATCAGTCTTTCTGTGAATGTAATAATCCGGACTGGAATTTTGCACTTGATTATCTTTCAAGCAACGGCTATGTACAAGATATTCCCCTGACAAAATTCCGCAATCTTGCCGCAGAAAAATATAACGGAATGACTCTGCTTTTGCTGATGGGAGCGGAAGCTGCACTCGATAAAGGAAGTTTAAAGGATTTCAGCCGTATATCAATGAACGATGTCGTTACCCGCCTGAAAAAGAATTACGGAGCATGGTTTAAAGATATTATCAATGACTTGGAATATGATGAAGATAAGGGCTGTAATATTATCAATAATATTTACAAAGACCTGTTCCGATATATCAATGTTGATCCCATGCAGTTGAGTCTTTTCGTTGATGACCTGGGCAGACAGGATATTACTGCTTTCCGTGAGCTGACGGAATATATATATAATTCCTTAAATCAATACTGGAATATACCTTCTATATTATCCAACTATAAGATGCCTGAAAAAAATCCGCTGAAATATATTTCCAATTCATTTCAGTTTATCCATAATATACTGAATCTCTCATCTTCAAAAAGAAAAAAACTTTCCCGGCAGCTGCAAAAATATGCTGAGGATAACTGTATAGATATGGATTCCGAATTTGAGGGATTTGAAAGTTACAAACAATTTTCAGAATGTCTGACAGAATTTCTGGATAACAAAAATATCGACATTAATCGTAAACGCTTTCTTGAATCCGATTTCGGCATCATCACAAAAATAATGAATCTGTCAGTAGATACGGAAACTAAAACTGTTTCCAAGAATTCCGTTATACCTCTTTCGGGAGAACCGCTGACAGCATATCTGAAAATGATAAGCCTTTCATGGATAAGATTCTATGAAAAATTTGAAGCATATCCGCTTGATACTGTTATTACAGTTACATCTGTTCGTCTTTCAAATTGTACGGCTGATGATGAGGAGGAAGAAGTTCGTTCTCTTGCAGCTCAATTTGAGAATATATGCACCTATATGGGCGGTATTCTGAAATATATTCAGGAAAAAGGTCTGAGCAACACGGAATATTCTGTAAATTATGAAGATGGGACTGATCCCTTCGATACAGACAATATTGATGTTATAAAGTCAAAATTAAAAACGATTGACAAGTGGGGCAAAAATTGTGAGATAAAATTTTCGGTAAATGCTGTCGGAGAATCCGAACACGAAACTCAGAAAACAGAATTCAGATGGTCATTTTCTCCTTATGCCAACTGGAAAAACTCCTTTGCACTGTTGAGATTGCTTGGAAGCAGTGATGATGACAATATTTCTGCGGAATCCCCTCTTTTGACTACCTGCGGAAATATGGACGAGTTGATTGCAAGTGAAAGTGAAGATGAATTTTTTATCAAGCTGGAAAGTATTCAATGCAAGGTCATGTCAAATTACTCGAATGTTGTGAGAACATATTTTAAAGACAGGTGTATCGAAGAATTTTCACTTTTGCAGTCCTCTTTTTCAAAATGGAGTGAAGATATTTCATCGCACGGGTTCTTTAATTGTATCACAGATATGAATGAAATGATCTCATACTACATAGATTTGATTAAAAAAGTCACCGATGAATACAGCAGTTATACTTCCAATGCAAAATCAAAAGTAGGCTATCTTCTGAATATTTTCAATATCATATCCGATGAGGATTTTCTTGAAAGTGCCAGATCACCCGAAGTCATTATTCCTGCCTATCATCCGTCAATGCTTGAAAAAATAAGTGCCAGAAATGACTTTATTATTTTCAGTTTTTCCGAGCTTATCCCTGAATTATTCTGTCACAAAGAAAAAAGTATCGATCAATTATTTCAGGAATATGATAAGATGGCAACGATTACACAGGCTGTCGATGTGATACCCTATGGAAATGATAAGCTTATCTGCAAAAATGTCTGGGGATATTATGCCGTGTATTATGGCGATAAGAAAAAAACATATATCGGCAATATAGAACTTGTTCCTGAAGAATGTGAAAAAAATGCTGATGTTTCCGAACAATCCGATATTATTTTCCGTAATATCAGGGATTATATCAAAACTTTTCCGTCAAGTACAGACGGCTTAAATGTTGCGTTTATCTCTCCTGCTGAAATACAGTATGTCGTTGACGGTATCAATAAAGTATCCGACTGGCTTACCAAATTGAAAGTATATGCATCTGTCAATATAAAAGTCATCTGTTTCGGCGGTTCAAAGAATATTTCGGGTTATCTCAAATATTGGGTAAATAACTATATGAATCAGGATAGGACTGTGAATATCAAAACATCTTTGCAGTATATTCCAATCCAAAACTTTGAAAAAAATCTTAATGAACTTCTTGAAAATCAGGATATGTGCTTTATCTATGATATTCTTAAAACAAACGATATAGAATTCGACAGCTTTATCAGCAAGGAAAAAGAAATCAAGGCTCATCAATCATCATGCCAGTTTCCAATGATGTTTATTCCCGATACCGTTGCCAAAACGCAGGGAATGCAGAGAAAAATAAATATTTCACAGATACAGTTTCTTGTTTCGAGATCATATACTCAGCTTGTAAACAAAGTTTTGAATCCGAATGTAATGGATAAAGAATACAAGGTCATGCAGGTACTTGAACTCCGCAAAAATCAGAACGCTATTCTTGATATCGCTCATGACAAATGCAGATGGGTAGTCTGTGAGGACAAGGCAATTGACAGAAAACTCCTGCAAGCCGAAAAAAGACGTATTATCGGATTTACAACAGGTGAAGGCTGTTTCGGTGAATACAATATCACGGTATCTGCAAGAGAGGACTTGCTTCTGGATATAAAAGAAATGCTCAAACAAAAGCTGATGGGTAAATTCACAAACTGGAGTATGCGAAGAACCGATACCGTTGCCGACTACTGCCTGACTCTTACAGACTCCTTTGACGGAAGCAGGATACTGAAAGCATTGAATCCATACGATTACGAAACGCATAATTTTCTTGCCTATGCCCTGACTGTAAAGATACTTGGCATGGATAAATCTGACAACGATAAATACATACTCCGCAGTCTGATAAATCTTGATTCATATATTCACTGGTTCAGAAATACAGAGCTTCGCCCCGATTATATGCTGATAGAAATACCCGTTGATAAAGACCTGTATGATGCTGATAAAGATTTGAATATATCTATCAAAATCATCGAATGTAAGATGACCTTGAATACTGACAGATTTTATGAAGAGGCCATCTCTCAGGTAAAAAGCGGCATATCATTTTTCAGTCAGAATTGGAAAAAGGATAATGAGCATATCAACAGAAGATATTGGTTTACTCAGCTTTATCGTGCCATAGCCTTTTCTGTTCTTAACATTGCGGATAACGATCCTTATTATAATATCATAAACTCAAAGATATATAATATCCTTAACGGTGAAGTAAATATTTCGTGGAGCAGTGATATATATGCCTTTGATTTGGGAGATACCTCTGATGCAGTTGATGAAACAGAGATACAATCGGAAGATATCGATCAGATCATTGTATATCATAAATACGGACAGCTTGCCGTACAAAAAATGCTGATACCCGAAGATGACGGAGAATCCGTTAAAAGTGTGGATATGACTCCCTCGACAGAGAGTGAAACAGATGAAACGGATATTACGGAATCATCGCTGTCTGATGAAGCTGAAATTTTATCACCATCTGTAACTGATGAAAAAGAAAAAACGGATGATACTTCATCTGATAAGGTAATACAAGAAAACGAAACAGGTGAACAAGTCGTGAATAACGAAATGAAAAGAGATATTTCTAATATAAGAATACTTCTTGGAACGGATATGAAAACACAGGAAAAAATATATTGGGAATTCGGCAGCCACAGTCTTAACAACAGACATTTATTGGTCAACGGTAATTCGGGAAGCGGCAAAACATATTGCCTGCAAGGTCTGCTGATGAGTTCTGCATTACAGGGAGTATCCTCTGTTGTGTTTGACTATACAGGCGGTTTTACGGAGGATAAACTTGACAAAGTATTCCTTGACTGTTTAGGCGAAAGAATAAGGCAGAGAGTTGTTTATGTCGAAGGCATACCTGTCAATCCTTTCAAAAAAGGCATGATAAAGGCAGCAGGAAAATATTATCCCGAAAAAGATGAAAGTGTCGCAAACAGAGTAGCAGAGATTTTCAAAAATGTTTACGGCTTTGGTCCTCAGCAAACAAGCAGTATTTATCAGGCAGTCAGAACCTGTCTTAAAAAATACGGAGAAAATATGAATTTCCGAAATGTTGCCGATGAACTTGAAGAAATGCGGGCAGATACTGTAATAAGTAAAATATTGCCGTTCATTGACTTGGAACCGTTTGTGCAGGGCGAGGATTTTTCATGGGAACAGATTCGTGACAATTCCGAAGGGATAGTTTATGTTATACAGTTTGACGGTTACAACAGGGATATACAAGTTTTATTGACAGAAATACTGCTTTGGGATATATGGAATTTCTGTGTTAAAACAGGAGATGAAAGTAAGCCGTTTATATTGGTCATGGACGAGGCACAGAATCTGAGACATAAAGAAAAATCTCCGAGTGCGAAAATTCTCACAGAGGGAAGAAAATTCGGAATATCAGGCTGGTACGCTACTCAGTTTATGAAACCTCAGCTTTCCGATGATGAAATACAGAGATTACAGCAATCTGTACAAAAGCTCTATTTCTGTCCGCCAGATGACGGTGTGGAGATAGTAGCCAAAAGC
>ONIF01000062.1 GCA_900317795.1 uncultured Eubacteriales bacterium
ATGTCATTCCGAGCGAAGCGAGGAATCTTTGAAAGATTCTTCGTCACTTCGTTCCTCAGAATGACAAAAGGAAATTTTCAGTGACGTTTACTATAAAAATAGATTTGACATTTTTCAGACATAAGTTTATAATTAAATTGGGAAGATTTTTTAGGAAGAAGTGAAAATATGAGAATTATTTGTGTTGATGATGAAAAATTGATTTTGGAGCTGACGGTTTCCATGTGCCGTGAACTGCCTCAAAAACCCGAAGTGCAGGGTTTCAGCAATTCGGCTGACGCTCTTGAATATCTCCGCTGTCATAAAACCGATATTGCCATTATTGACATCAATATGCCGGATATGACCGGAATCGTTCTGGCAGCAAAAATGAAAGAAATCAATAAAAATATTGCCATTATCTTTTTGACAGGCTATTCCGAATATGCACTTGACGCAATTTCAATGCACGCATCGGGCTATCTTATGAAGCCTGTCAGCAGTGAACGTCTGAAAGAAGAAATTGACTATGCCATGGAAAATATCGAGCTTCACAAATATAAGCCGCAAAATACCAATATCTTTGTGAAAACTTTCGGGAGATTTGATGTATTGTTAGACGGAGAACCTATTGCATTTCAACGTTCCAGGGCAAAAGAACTTCTTGCCTATCTCGTGGACAGACACGGCAGTTTTGTATCAAGGTCAACAGCTTTTTCGATTTTGTGGGAAAACAGGACATATGACAGACCAATGCAGAAACAGCTTGATGTGATATTGAGAAGTCTTCGTGCAACATTGGACAAATACGGTATCAGCAATATGATTGAAATGAGGCAGGGATATATACGGGCAGTTCCCGAACAGTTTGACTGCGACCTGTACAGATTTTTTGACGGCAATATTGACACAGTCAATTCCTTTCAAGGTGAGTATATGAGTGAATACTCATGGGCAAGCTTTACGGAAGCAAATATATCATAAAGCAAAAAAACGGATAACAGAAAGGATATGCCTATGAAAGTCAAACGTATCATTATGCGGATAACAGACCTTATTATGACATGCAATTTGTTATTTCTAATGTCTTTGCAGGTCACACAGCAATTCACTCATGAATGGACAGGCATTGCAATGACGGTGCTTTTTATTGTACATCACATTTTCAACTATAAATACTACAAGACACTTTTCAAGGGAAAATACAATTTTCTGCGAATCTTTCAGCTTTTGCTCAATATTTTGCTTTTAGTATCATTTATAATAACCGCTGTTTCGGGAATGGCAATGAGCCGTTTTGCAACTCCGTTTATGAAAGGCTTAATGAAAGCCTCGGATGCCCGTAAGCTGCACCTTGCTTTATCCTATTGGACATTTGTTTTGACGGGATTGCACATCGGTCTGCATTTCGGCATGATTACGGCAAAACTGCCGAAAGGCATTTTTCGAAAAATTGCCGCTGTGATTATGGCAGCTGTTTCCGTCTATGGCTTTGTGCTGTTCTTGAATGCAAACATTTTTGACTATATGTTCATGAAAACGCAATTTGCCTTTTTGGATTATGATAAAGCGGCTTGGCTGGTTATACTGCAAAACTTTGTTATGTTGATTTCATGGGCATTCACGGCATATTTGCTGTCGCTGTCTGTAAAGCTGCTGTCAACTAAAAAGCAAAAAAATAATGATACATAAAAAACAGCCTTGCCGATTTTTACGAAAATTCGGCAAGACTGTTTTTTTAGTCACTTGCAGAAGTCTATACAGACGATTTTGAAAATGACTTGATAAATTCGGCAGATAAAATCCGATAAATCATTCAATCGTCATAATCTCATTAAAGCCCGTTATCTCAAATATCTCCATAATCGTGTCGCTGACATTGATGACTTTCATTGAACCCTGACCATTCATTGTTTTTTGTGCCGAAAGCAGCACTCTGAGTCCTGCCGAAGATATATATTCCAATTTTTCCATGTCTATTATGAGTTTCTCAACACCGCTGATATTTTCCTTAACGGCTTTTTCCATTTCGGGTGCAGATGTTGTATCAAGTCTGCCTGCAATTTTCAGTATAAGACTTTTTGCCTCTTTTTTGATTTCGATTGTCATAATTATCCTCTCCTTAAAAAATATTTTTTCATTCAGCATAAATCGGCTTCCCTAATCATTATAACGCTTTATGCGGTGCTGTGTCAACTGTAAATCCACAGGAATTTTTATACCGCATAAAGCGTTATTTTTCGCTGAAATCTCTTATTGTGTACGCAAAATATCTAATTTTTCCGAATTTTCGCCCAATGCGGAATATGCCACCATCGTAAACAGCAAATCTGTAATTTTCTGCTCTTTCACAAAGTTCACAAGGTTCAAATCAAAATATCTCATATCAATCACATATATTTCTTCATAAGAACCAAACAAATATCCCGGTATGGCATTTCCGTAACTGTCCTTGACAATGGCAAGCTTTCTGCCGTTCTTGACATTCGTTTTTACTCTGACAACCTGTTCATCTCCACCCATGAATGTCAAATAAGCATTATGCTGAGGGTCGCCTACGTCAACAAAGAAATCCCATTCTTTCATATCAGTGAAATCGGTAGCATAGTGTTCCGTTATGCATTTATCCATGTTCGACGGCACATAATAAGTGAATGTTTCGGGGTCGTTATTGATATGCGGGTCCTCCGTGAAAGCGTACATTGTGCCTACAAAGCCCTCTATATCATTCTTTTGATAATCAGAAAGTTCCTTGAAGTCAAGGTTTGCAACTTCCGCAAATTTCTGAGCCGCATAATATGCTCCCAGCGGTGTCCAGTGATGGTCTGTGCGGAAATAAATATCTTCTGCGGTATGCTGTGCCAAAACAGTGTCTATATCTATGCTGACAATGCCGTCATCAAGTCTTGATGCAATACTGTCAAAGCATTCTTTCTGATTGATACTGAAGCCCGAATAATTGCTCGGCAGATAGTATTCACTTGCAAGCGGGGCTATCATAGAGTAAATCTGCACACTGTCGCCTAAATCCCTATGAAAGTTATTGAGGGCTTCTACATAAGTATTTCCCGTACCGCCTCCCAGCAGTTCCAATGCACGATAATGCCCGTTGTGATTGACAACGATTATACCATTTTCAACTGTATAATCTGCCTCCCCCATCTGACTTGTTTCGGCTTTGGATTCCTCCGATACCTGTGAAACCGTGGATTCCTGTTTTGAAGTTTCCTTTGATGTTTCAGACGGTTTTGATTCTTCCGCCGGCTTTGAAGTTTCAACCGGTTTCGGATTATTCTTTACTTCTTTTGCACCGATAATTTTTACTTCATCAGCCGTGTGCAGTCCGAAAATACTTTTGAAATTATAACCTGCCGTTTTGAAGCTGTCACGGAACGGTACAGTATCATCATAATATTCCGCTACCTGTTTGGTGAACTCTCCCGAAAAATACGAACCGAATGAAAATTGAGGAAAAGTCGCCAGCTTTCTCTTTTCAATCTGCGATTCCGTTGACCTCGGAAATACAATCAGAAAAAGTGAGGTCAGTCCAAATACAACAAGCAAAATGAGCACCGACAAAGCACCTGCCAAAACCTCAATATTTTTTCTTTTGATATGATTGAAACGGTAAAGTTTTCCTTGATTTTGTGTAGGTTTATTTTCCATTTTACAGCCACCTCACCTTTCAGAAACGGAAATACAAAAACGGATTGTTTGTACTGTCAACCAACAATATACTCGACATTATCAGCAGATAACAGCAAATTGCCGTTCCGCCCAGCTTGCCGACCATATATACAACATTGTTGCCCCACTCGTTAAAGAAATATTTGATTTTTTGCAGTATCGGCATGGAAACGGCTATTGCAAACAATATCAGGAAAATGTTATTCAACAGTGTATTCCATGTTGCAATATCTGCAAATGCACTGCCGTTGGCAATCATCCCAATACCCGTGATATTCACAAAGAAATTGCCCAGCTGTTTCATATCCGAGAAACAGAAAATACCAAACCCTACTACAATAATCAGCTTGCTGTAAATATGCGTCAGTACTTTGTTCCACTTTTTCATACGCTTTTTTCCGAGTTTTGTTTCGATAAAGATAAATATTCCGAAATACAGTCCCCAGAAAATAAAATTCCATGAAGCACCGTGCCACAATCCCGTACAGAACCACACTAAAAATAAATTCAGATATTTTCTCTGCTTGCCCATGATAGGCACATAAAACAAGTAATCTCTGAAAAACGAACTTAATGAAATATGCCACCTCTGCCAAAATTCACTTATCGTTTTGCAGATGAACGGATAATTGAAGTTTTCATTGAAGTGGAATCCGAACATTCTTCCCAGACCTATTGCAATATCGGAATATCCGCTGAAATCAAAATATACATACAGTGAATAGCAAATCACCACAAACCATGTTCCCAAAAATGACATCGAGGAAATATCATTATAGGGCTGTCCGTTGAGAAAATCCCCGAAATATTCCTTGACAATATCATACAGGCTGTTTGCAATTATGACTTTTTTGGCTAAACCTATAATGGCTCTTGTTGCCCCCTCGCTTATATCCGAAACAGTTGCTTTACGTTTGCTTATCTCCTGTTCGATAACGCTGTAACGTACAATCGGTCCTGCCACAAGCTGTGGAAACAGTGCCAAATACAGCAAAAATTTATAAAAATGCTTTTGCGGAGGAACGGTTTCCCAATAGCAGTCCATGATATAGGAAATTGCCTGAAATGTGAAAAAGCTGATACCGATAGGCATGACTATATGCGGTACAGGTATTCCGATATGCAGTAAGCCGTTGATATTTTCCACAAGAAATCCCGTATATTTGAATATCACAAGCAGAAGAATATCCACGCCAATCGCTATCCCTGCAAAAAGCTGTGCTTTCGGAGTTTCCCTATGCTGTGCGATTTTCAGAGCCATAAACCAGTTCAGATAGGCACTGAATAACAGCAGGATTACCCATATAGGTTCGCCCCATGCATAAAATATCAATGAAGCAACAATCAATACAATGTTTTTCTGTTTTAGGCTTTTTCGGGTATAGTATGCCAAAAATACCACTGCCAAAAACAAATACAAAAAATACAATGATGAGAATACCATTATAAATTTTTCCTTTCCTTTTAATCTTCTTTATTTCAGTTCACAAGCGACTGCAATTCCTCACATCTCTGATAAGTGGCAGATGCCATCGCATTGTTGATAAAAATAACTTCATCAATTTCATTATCCGCAAGATACTGATTTAAATTAAACTCCGCATAGCGTGAGTCTATCATGTGAGTTTCGCTGTAGGTATAGGCTATGAACGGACAAAATGCGTTTCCGTAGGATTCCTTTACAACAGCAATTTTTTTGCCGTTGCCGTCACTGTTCTTTGATACAATAAGCGGTTGGTCGCCCCCTAAAAATACACCGTAGGCATTCACGCCCTCTGCATAGCCGTGAATCAAACTGTACTCATACAATTCATTTCCCTCATCATCATACAGCATGGTATCAATATCTTTATCAACCGTGAAATATTCTACATAATCTTCTTTCAGATTATTCAGTCCGTCAACGTCACTGTCCGCAAGACTGCCCCAGTAACCCTCTATTTTTTTGGCTGTCATGCTTTCAAGAGGTATTGCATCAACACTTGCCGTCTTACAGAAATCCGCATAGGCATAATAAGCCGCCCTGCCTGTCCAGTGATGGTCTGTATTGAAATAAAGGTATTCATCTCTGTGCTGCATAAGTGTATTATATGTATTTACGGGGATAATTCCGTCAGCGGAATAACTGCTTGTAATTTTATTGAGATACTCCTCCTGTGACGATACGGTATCTTTGAATTTATCGGGCAACGTAACACCGCAGTGTGTCGGAACAAGAACATTATATATTTTTATGCTGTCATCAAGACTGTTTCTGATGGTTGACATGACGTCGGCATAATTTTCCGCCATATCATCATTACCGAAAAACTGTTCATAAGCAACCCCATTATACACAAGCAAGCCGTTGATATATTCCCCTTCATTATCGGGTGTGGGGTCCTCGATATCGGGAACGGTATTTTCTTCCGTACTTTCTTCGGGTTCATCACTTGGCTCGGCAGTGCTTTCCTGCTGTCCGTCCGATACAACAGATGATGTATCATTATTTTGATTTTGTCCGCCCGAAACAGACGGTTCAGAGTTTCCTCCGCACCCCGAAAGGCATAACATTGATACCAATAATGCCGAACATAAAAGTTTTACATATCTTTTCATATTCTCTCTCCCTCAAATTTTTTTATACAGATACAGTTTATTGCAATTATCATACCGCAAATATTCCACTTTGTCCATCATTTTTTTTACCATAAAAATTCCCAGTCCCCCAATTTTTCTTTCACTTGCCGAAAGAGAGGTATCGGGGTCGGCTTTTGCAAGAGGATTAAACGGTTTTCCGCTGTCGGTCAGTTCAATGCAGACAGTATTATTATCTGTCAGATAAATTTCAATATCCGCTGTTCCTTTATTATCTTGATAAGCATAGCCTGCAATATTTACGAAAATTTCCTCTACGGAAGTATCTATCTGCATTTGTGCCTTTGGAGGACAATTCACGCTTTCAAGAAAATTGTCGATAAATCCCAGCACTTCCGAAAGATTTTTTACATCTGCATTTGTTTTCACGACAATTCCTCCAATCTGATACAAAGCATTGTAAGGTCATCAAACTGCGGTGCATCGCCCACAAATTCATCTACGGATTTTTTCATATTCTCAAGCAGAATTTTCGGTTCTGCCATCGGTTCGGCATTAAGGGCTTCAATCATTCTGTCCGTTCCGAAAAGCTGATTTTCGGCATTTGTCGCTTCCGCTACACCGTCTGTATATAAAAACAGCGTATCGCCCTTTTTCATTTGTATCTCATACTGCCTGTATTTCATGCCGTCCATTCCGCCTATCACAAATCCGTGCTTGTCCTTGAAAAGCTCAAAATTTCCGCCTGCTTTTTTTATCGCAGGATATTCATGCCCTGCATTCGCAGCCTGCAATTTTCCCGTAGAAATCTCCAAAATCCCCAGCCATGCCGTTACAAACATATCTTCATAATTATGAGCACATATTGCGGTATTGGCAGCCGTCAGAATCTCTGACGGAGATTTTCCCATTTTGGCATAATTCGCAAATATGATTTTTGCCGCCATCATGAAAAGTGCCGCAGGAATGCCTTTTCCCGAAACGTCTGCAATTATCATGCACAAATGGTCATCATCTGTAAAGAAAAAATCATAGAAATCACCGCCTACTTCCTTTGCAGGTGTCATTGAGGCATAAATGTCAAATTCCTTTCTGTTCGGGAAAGGCGGAAATACATTGGGAAGCATACTTGCCTGTATGCGTGTTGCAAGTGAAAGCTCCGTATTGATACGTTCCTTTTCGGCTGTAATATTGGTAAGGTCACTGACATATTTTACTATCTTTTCCTCCATGTTGTCGATAGAGTCTGCAAGAATGCCTATTTCATCATTATTTTTAATAATTTTTGTCAGCTTGTTTTCGGGAATGGTATTTTCCCTTGCAAAACGGCTCGATTCCTCTGTGATTTTCCTGACAGGTCTTAAAAATACTGTATGCAGGTATATCGTCTGCCCGACAATGACAAATATAACCAAGCCTATCATCGAAAAAAACACCTTGTTGATATACGAATTACGGACATTTGCCATAATATCCATCTGACGCTGAACACACAAAATAGCCGTTGCTTTTCCATCGTCCTTCAAAGGCATCATTGCCGTGATATGTGCGTCTGTTTCAATATAGCCCTTATCACGTATCACAAGTTCTTTTTCCGATTTTCCCTCATAAAGCATACGGTATTTTTCACGATATTCATCATTTGTCGTTTCACGGACATAGCCGAATTCATAGCGTGTATAATCACTGTTTTCATTGATAGTCGAAAACAGAAATGTGATATGCCCGTAATCCGTAAGGTCGGGACGTATCACATATATAAACGTTACACCCGAAGAATTGCAAACCTTTTCCATAGAATCAAGTACCCTTTTATATTCTTCCGTTACACCTCCGCTTTGAGCATATTCTTCCATTTTATCAGTGTCAAGTTCCATAGCTGCGATTTCAGCCGTGCGGAACGCTCCGTCTGCATACTCAGCCAGGAGAGCCTCTGTAAAGCTGTTATATCCTATTATACTGACAACAAGCGAAAATACTGCAAGCAGAAGAACAATTCCCGCAACACTTTTGAAAATGATACTTACTTTCTTTTTTCTTCCGTCCAAAATACTTTTGGACTTTGACATATTATCACTCCCATCATTTCGGAATTTTCTGTCAGACAACAAATACAGGACAGATTACCGACAAAAAATCTGCCCTGTATTTATTGTAACACACCTTGTCCAACCAATATCCAACAAATATACAACAAAATGGCACAAAAACAAAAATTCTCTTTTTTCGACAAAAAATCATAATCCGAATTGTACAATTTGACGTTACGTTACAATTTATTTTTATAAGTCATTCGTTATTTCGCCAATTTTCCAATTATAGTAAACGACAAAATAAATCGCCCTATGTCATTCCGAGCGAAGCGAGGAATCTTTGAAAGATTCTTCGTCACTTCGTTCCTCAGAATGACAAAAGGTAAAGGAATGATAGTCTTGGAAAGCGTTGCAGGAAGATATATTGTTTCACCTGTCTTTTGGTATTATTGCACTGCTACTACAAGCTTGGGCTTATTCGGCAGATACTTTATCGTCAGTGAATCACCGGCTTTAATTTTGCTTGGCGGGTTGCTCAGCCTTGCCTCAATATCCTGACCGTCCTGCGTTGTGAACTTGACAAAGTAGATATATGTGGTATCGGTAAATCCATCACTGTCTGTACTTTCCTGTTCCTTTATGCGAGATACTACGGCATTTGCCTCGATACCGTTCTTTTTAATGGCGTTGGTACGCATTATTGTGAAAATAATTCCGCCAACGATACCAACTACAACTACTCCGAAAATTACATAAGTCAATATCTCCATGATAATTTTCCTTTCTTTTTATATACTGTTGAACAACATTCTGCGACTGCCGCCCTTGTCATCAGTTGCACCGCTGCGTGCAAAGGCAAGTATTGCAACAAACAACAAATCAAGATTTCTTTCTTTGGTGTGGATACGATAGAAACCCGGCACGGGAATTTTATTTGCTATTTTGTGTTCTTCCGCCTCGTCCTCATGTACATACTGACTTGTTGTTTCAACGTATGCAATTTCTTCGCCATTTCTGCTGATATTATAACTGCCTGTCAGAATTTTGCCCTCTGCAAACTTGGATTCCACTGTAATACCGTTGCGTTTGAGATGTTTCCAGATGTCCTCACCGTCCAGTTTGAACGTATAGTGATTGTCCAAAATAAGGCTGTTCCAGTCGGTTTCTTCTTCATGTCCGATAAAGTGTGAAGTTGTCTTGTTATGCACATGGTCGATAAAATCAAATTTGAAATCGCCTACGGGAGCAAATTTTGTCATCTTTGCCTCATAAAGCACTTTGCGGTTTTTATCCTCGATACGATGACCGTATTTTGGTGTACCCACATCTGTAATGAAATAAAGTTCACGTTCTTCACCCTTTTCAGATGGTGCATAAACAGTTTCGCCCTGGGTTTCTTTCAGCTGTTTTACAGATACTTTCTGTTTTACGGTGACACCGATTACCAAAATCAATATTGCACCGCCTATCACCATAGCATAAATGCCAAAGCCCATGCCCGAATGAATTGTTTCGGGATTTTTGGGATCATACATGATTTCAACAGTTCCGCCTACACTGTATGTGGGACTGTCGGAATCCAAAACAGTTGTATATTCCTTGCCGTCAACCGTGTATTTTACCGTAACGATATGCCTTACATCGTTTTCGGTATCCGGATCGGGAATGTAGTCGGGATCTTCCTCGATAGAAATAATCGTTGCAGTAGTTTTCTCAAAACCTGCCGACTGAAAAAATGTCATCCATATACCTGCCACAAGTGCAATGACAGCTAAAATTGACGCAAATATTTTCAAGCCGGGACCTTTAAATGACCACATAGTTTTTCTCCCTTTCTTATTTCGTTTTCGCTGACTATATCATAATATAAATCTTCGTGAAAAACAATTTGCAATATAATTCCGAAATGTAAAGTAACTTACATTTTCCATGCAAAACGTAAATTAACTTACACCGCAGTCAAAAATTGTAATTATAGTAAACGTCACTGAAAATTTCCTTTTGTCATTCTGAGGAACGAAGTGATGAAGAATCTTTCAAAGATTCCTCGCTTCGCTCGGAATGACATAGGGCGATTTGGAATGACATGGAGCGATTTATTTTGTCGTTTACTATAAAAGCATTTTATTTTGCTTTTTTATTTGGGATATGAAGTGTAATTTTTGTTCCGACATTTTCCGTACTTTCGATTTGAAAAGTACCTCCGCACATTTTTTTGAT
>ONIF01000030.1 GCA_900317795.1 uncultured Eubacteriales bacterium
CAAGCTGTTTCATTGTTTTCTTTAAATCTTCAAGCATTTCATTCATATTCATATATACACAGCCGATATAATTTTCTATATCTGCAACAGCATAACAAAACCTCGGATATTGAGCCTGCTTTCCGATAAGGTCAACCACATAGACCGTATCGCCTCGTTTGAGTTTCTTATAAACTTCTTTTGTACACGGAATCTTTATACGCCTGCCGTCTATATTCACTTTGGCAAAATAATTTCTTCCGCTTCCTGCCCGTTTGACAGTCATTCCGAACATTTCGGTTTCATAATACTTCAATTTGGAGTATCTGCCCTTTAACACACCTTCCGCATACTCTGCCCTGCCTTTACCCGACAGTTGTTTCAGAGATTTCCATTTTTTATGCACCGATACCTGAACCGCAATCAAAACGACTCCCGCTAAAATGAAAATTATACTCAGCACCAAGCCTATCAAAGAATCAAATCCATTAATGAGCAAATAAAACGCTCCGCCCATAGATAAAAATAAACCTACTGCCCCATATGAAAGGTCTTCATCATATTTAAATTCAGTACTTATAAAATTATCGAATTTATCCTGCAAAATTTTTATACCCTTTCCCTCTATTTTTCTCCACATTGAAATCACCTCCAAAAATAATTTGTTTTATCCATTATAACAAACTATTTTCATGCGATAAGTCGGCTTATTCCGATTTTATTTTAAAAAAAGTGGAGATATTTCTACAATTTGGAACACATAATTTATTGTTAATTAGAAAAGCACTCACCGTGCCGAAACACGATGAGTGCCTAAAAATTTCTGTTTATTGAAAGAAGCGATTATTCAAAAATCTTTGCAACAACGCCCGAACCAACTGTTCTGCCGCCCTCACGGATAGCGAAACGAAGTCCTTCTTCCATAGCGATAGGAGTGATAAGTTCAACTGTCATTTCTACGTTATCGCCGGGCATACACATTTCTGTGCCTTCGGGAAGGTTGATAACACCTGTAACGTCTGTTGTTCTGAAGTAGAACTGAGGACGATAGTTGTTGAAGAAAGGAGTATGACGACCACCCTCGTCCTTAGTAAGAACATAAACCTGTCCCATGAACTTTGTGTGAGGATGAACGGAACCGGGCTTTGCAAGAACCTGTCCACGCTCGATTTCAGACTTCTGAACGCCACGGAGGAGTACACCTACGTTGTCGCCTGCTTCTGCATATTCGAGAGTTTTTCTGAACATTTCAAGACCTGTAACAACTGTTGTTCTCTTTTCGTCTGTAAGACCAACGATTTCAACCTGCTCGGAAACCTTAATCTGACCTCTTTCAACTCTACCTGTAGCAACTGTACCACGACCTGAGATTGTGAATACGTCTTCAACAGGCATCAAGAAAGGAAGATCTGTTGTTCTTTCGGGAGTAGGAATGTACTCGTCAACAGCAGCCATGAGTTCATGAATGCACTCATATTCGGGAGCCTTGGGGTCTTTTGAATCAGAAGAAAGTGCCTGATAAGCAGAACCTCTGATGATAGGAGTATCGTCGCCCGGGAATTCGTACTCGTCAAGGAGTTCACGGATTTCCATCTCAACGAGGTCGAGAAGTTCGGGGTCATCAACTTGGTCAGTCTTGTTCATGAATACAACGATGTAAGGAACGCCAACCTGACGTGAAAGGAGAATGTGCTCTCTTGTCTGAGGCATAGGACCGTCAGCAGCAGATACAACGAGGATAGCACCGTCCATCTGAGCAGCACCGGTGATCATGTTTTTAACATAGTCAGCATGTCCGGGGCAGTCAACGTGTGCATAGTGACGGTTAGCTGTTTCATACTCAACGTGAGCTGTGTTGATTGTGATACCACGCTCTCTCTCTTCGGGAGCCTTATCGATATTAGCGTAATCTACGAATTCTGCATCGCCTTCAAGGTTGAGAACCTTTGTGATAGCAGCTGTAAGAGTTGTCTTGCCGTGGTCAACGTGGCCGATTGTACCAATGTTAACGTGCGGCTTGCTTCTTTCAAATTTTGCCTTTGCCATTGGAAATTACCTCCTAAATTATTTATAAGTTATAATAAGCATTGCACTTGGTCTTATTTTATCAGTAACAAGACCAAATTGCAAGCCTTTTTTAATATTTTTTTATATTATCAGTCATCTTTTTTGCTGCGGGCGGAAATAATGTCATCAGCAATGCTCTTGGGAACTTCTGCATAGGAGTCGGGCTCCATTACATACTGTCCACGTCCCTGTGTCTTGGAACGCATATCCGTTGCATAACCGAACATTTCCGAAAGCGGAACCATTGCCGTAATTCTCTGAGCACCCGAAACAGCCTCCATACCCTGAATCATGCCACGACGTGAGTTCAAATCACCGATAACATCACCCATGTATTCTTCGGGAACTGTTACAGTCACTTTCATGATAGGTTCGAGAATTACGGGGTCTGCTTTTCTCATACCCGATTTGAATGCCATGGAAGCGGCAATTTTAAATGCCATTTCGGAGGAGTCAACTTCATGATATGAGCCGTCGTAAAGAGTAACTTTAACGTCAACTACATTGTAGCCTGCGAGTACACCCGAGAGCATTGCACCCTGAATACCTGCATCAACAGCGGGAATATACTCTTTCGGGATAGCACCGCCCACAACTGCATTAACGAATTCATAGCCCTTGCCCTGATTGGGTTCCATACGGATTTTAACATGACCGTACTGACCTTTACCACCGGACTGTCTTGCATATTTTTCATCAACATCGGAATTTCTTCTGATAGTTTCTTTATATGCAACCTGGGGCTTACCGATATTTGCTTCCACTTTGAATTCACGGAGAAGTCTGTCAACGATAATTTCAAGGTGAAGTTCGCCCATACCGGCAATAATTGTCTGACCTGTTTCCTCGTCTGTATAAGCCTTGAAAGTCGGGTCTTCTTCTGCAAGCTTTGCAAGAGCGATACCCATTTTTTCTTGACCTGCTTTGGTCTTAGGCTCGATAGCCACACGGATAACAGGATCCGGGAATTCCATTGATTCCAATATAACAGGGTGATTCTGGTCACACAGAGTATCACCTGTTGTTGTATTTTTAAGACCTACCGCAGCAGCAATATCGCCTGCATAAACAGTATCAATATCCTGTCTTTGATTGGCGTGCATCTGAAGAATTCTTCCGATACGCTCGGTATTGTCTTTGGTTGAGTTGTAAACCTGAGAACCTGCATTGAGAGTACCTGCATAAACTCTGAAGAAGCAGAGCTTACCAACATAGGGGTCTGTTGCAATCTTGAATGCAAGAGCTGCAAAAGGCTCGCTGTCAGATGAGGGAACTTCCACTTCTTCTTCTGTATCGGGATTGATACCCTTGATAGCGGGTACGTCAACAGGTGACGGCATATAATCCACGATAGCGTCAAGAAGTTTCTGAACGCCCTTATTTCTGTAAGAAGTACCGCAGGTTACAGGTACCATTGTATTGTCAATCGTTGACTGACGGATAACTCTCTTGATTTCCTCGACAGTAGGTTCTTCACCCTCGAAGAATTTCTCCATGAGTTCTTCGTCCTGTTCACAAACGTGTTCAATGAGTTCGTCATGGTATTTCTGAGCAAGCTCTTTCATATCCTCGGGAATTTCTTCAACCTTCATATCCTTGCCCAAATCATCATAATAGATGTCTGCATTCATTTCAACGAGGTCGATAATGCCCCTGAACGTTTCCTCAGAGCCGATAGGCAGCTGAATCGGAACAGCGTTGCATTTCAGACGGTCTTTCATCATGCCTACTACATTATAGAAGTCTGCACCCATAATATCCATCTTGTTTACATATACCATACGGGGAACTCTGTATTTATCAGCCTGACGCCAAACGGTTTCAGACTGAGGTTCAACGCCGCCCTTTGCACAGAGGACAGTTACTGAGCCGTCAAGTACACGAAGTGAACGCTCAACTTCAACTGTAAAGTCAACGTGTCCGGGGGTGTCGATGATGTTTATACGGTGCTTACCCTTATCGTTATTGCTGCCCGACCAGAAGCAAGTGGTCGCAGCAGATGTAATGGTAATACCTCTTTCCTTTTCCTGAGCCATCCAGTCCATAACAGATGCACCCTCGTGAGTTTCACCCATTTTGTAACTTACGCCCGTATAGAAAAGGATACGTTCTGTTGTTGTAGTTTTACCGGCATCGATGTGAGCCATGATACCGATATTTCGTGTCATTTCAAGTGATACTTGCCTTCCCATTCTTCATTTCCTCCTTGTTTAGACGGCACACAATGCCGTTTATATTACCATCTGTAGTGAGCGAATGCCTTGTTAGCCTCAGCCATTCTGTGTGTTTCATCACATTTCTTTGCAGCTCCGCCTACACCGTTGACAGCATCAAGGATTTCTCCGGCAAGTCTTTCTTTCATTGTCTTTTCGGATCTGAGTCTTGAATATCTTGAAATCCATCTCAGACCAAGTGTCTGTCTTCTTTCGGGGCGAACCTCCATAGGTACCTGATAGGTAGCACCGCCCACACGGCGAGCCTTTACCTCAAGAGTAGGCATTACTCGCTCCATAGCCTGCTCGAATACTTCAAGCGGCTCTTTGCCTGTTTTTGTATTTACAATCTCGAATGCACCGTAAACGATTTTCTGTGCAACGCCCTTTTTACCGTCATACATGATGTTGTTGATAAGACGGGTAACAAGCTTTGAGTTGTAAACCGGATCGGGCAAAACATCACGTTTTGCAACATTACCTCTTCTTGGCACTTTACTTCCCTCCTTCACATAAAGGTGATTTCATCGGTACTCGAAAGGATATTTTTCTTCCGCTGTGCGTACAGAGGTTTATATATATATCAAAATACATCTCTGTATCACATTATCAATAAAAATCCTATCGGAACATCTTCGCTTTAAGTCAGCGAATTACTTTTTACCTGCTTTTGGACGCTTTGCACCGTACTTAGAACGAGCCTGCATACGTTTTGCAACACCCTGTGCGTCAAGTGTACCACGAATGATGTGATAACGTACACCAGGAAGATCCTTAACACGTCCGCCTCTGATAAGAACAACGCTATGTTCCTGCAGGTTATGACCTACACCGGGTATATAAGAAGTAACTTCGATACCGTTGGAAAGTCTTACTCTGGCAATCTTTCTGATAGCTGAGTTAGGCTTTTTAGGTGTAGCTGTTTTTACAGCTGTGCAAACTCCTCTTTTCTGGGGAGAATTCTGGTCGATAGCTCTGCGTTTTTTAGAGTTCCAGCCTTTGAGAAGTGCAGGAGCTTTTGCTTTTTTCTCTGAAACTTCTCTGCCCTTGCGAACCAGTTGGTTAAACGTTGGCAATTCATTGCACCTCCTTGCTCAAAATATATGGAACATTGTCATAAAAAAACTTCAACCCTTTTTTGAGATATATCCATCTTTCACAACAACCCTATCCCATGCAGACACACCGCCTGCAATTTTTGATTATAGCATACTTTTATACAATTTGTCAACTGTTTTTTTGAGATATTTCACGGCATGAAAGCAAAAAAACAGGGCAAATCATTCCGCCCTGCTTTCGTATGTATAGTTCATTTGAACTTTGTCAGCCTTGTTATTGACTGCCGTGTAACACTTGTTTGAAAAATAAAACAACATCATATCAATCCAAACTTCCAATACGTACAATCCCAACATACACATATCAAAAATGGGAGTTTGGGATTGAAAAGCCACAACAAGTGTCAGGCATAATCCCGCATAAAACAACTTCAATAAAAACGATACAAACGAACTTACTTGAAACAAAATAAACCCTTTTCTGATATTTTCGCCCGTTGAAAGCGTTTTTATGAGAGAAGAAGATGACACCGAAACAGACGATAATTTCAAAAATATCATAAACGGCACACCGAAAAAAGACACAACCGTTAAAAAATGGTCTGTAATATTCGCAAAAACGGAGTAAACGGAATATCCCAGAAACAACACGGCAAATATCAATGAAACGGCTTTTATGATTTTCAATATTTTTCGCATATCTCCGTTATCATTTTTAGCCTGTCGGAATACTGCAATACCCGATACCGCAAAAAACACCCTTAAAAATGCCTGTATCATACAGATAACTGCATTTAATAAATAAGGCACATTGAGATATGCCGAATGGTGTCTTATAAACGAATAACCGCCAATCACCGAAAGTGAAACCGCTGATGCAAATAACAAAAAAATCAATACAACCATTGATTGCGATTTAAAAACATAATTTAACCTTTGTTTTACCATTTTTTGCACTTCCTCCAGCTAAATTTAAACGGCAAATACAAAACTGTACCTGCCGTTCTTAGTTTATTTCAGAATTCCCTGTACAATGAGATGACTTTTCCGAGAATGACAAGTTCATCTGTTATGATAGGCTCAAATTCGGGATTATGAGGCTGTAAACGGAAATGTCCGTCTTCTTTATAAAAACTCTTTACAGTTGACTCGTCACCTATGAGTGCAACCACTATATCACCGTTTTTAGCCGAACTTTTCTTTTCACATACAACAATATCACCGTCAAGTATGCCTATGTCCTTCATGCTTTCGCCCGACACCCTCAATGCAAACAATTTTTTATCCGCTGCCTTTGACGACATGAACGGCACATATCCCGATATATCTTCAAATGCATATATCGGCTCTCCTGCCGTGACTTTTCCGAGAATGGGAACTGCCATTGTAGATTCCACGCCTGCTATTTTCAAGGAACGGTGCTTTTTATCACGGGAAATATAGCCTTTTCTTTCGAGTGTCCTCAAATGCGAATGCACGGTTGACGTTGACGACAAGCCCGTATCATCACATATTTCCCTTACCGTAGGCGTTATGCCGTTTGCAATAAACTTTTTTATGCTTTCATATACGACTTTCTGACATTTTGACATTTCTCTGCTGTTTTTCATAACACATCACCGCTTTTTTTCATTATAGCACAAATACTGTAAAAAATTATTTTTTTAAAGAAATATAAGTTGTAAAATCACGCATTTCTCCAGAATGTCTGCAAATATTGTGACGCTTCCGCAAGGTTTTCATACTCCTCCATGTACTCGGAAAACAGTTCTGTTTTCTCTTTCTGAAAAAGCGTATCATCTGCATTTTTCACAGCATATTTGATATGATTTTTAATTTCGGATGTCACAGAAAGAAGCTTTCCTGCATCTTCCTTTATATAACCGTCATTTTCATCAAACTTTTCAGACGGTGTTGATGTCAAAAGCTGCCTGCATATCTTCTCTATTTCTTCAAGAACCACAATATATTCTTCTGCCGTTTCAATATCATGACAATCAAACTTTTCATCATACTCTTTCCATATTCTCGTATATTTCACAGTATCGTCAACCAGACTTTTGACATTAGCCGAATACTCGTCATCTCTGTTATATTCGGATATTTTCCTGCAGCTGCTCAATGTACTTACCGCAAGTATGCACAACAGCAACGCTATAAATTTTTTCACTTTAATTCCCCCTTTCCTTTTATATTAACACATAAATTACTTTTTATCAACACAAAATTTAGAGTACCACTCCCAACACAAGCATTTCTCTTATTTTTTGATATATCCCGTCAAAGTCCTCTATGGGAAGCGGATTTTCCCCCCTGCCCACTTCAACCGTAAATGCAGGCTGGCGGAATTTTTCCTCAAACCAATCTTTAAATCCTCCTCCGCCTGCAAGTCCCTCGGGCTCTGCAATTTTATATCCGCTTGAATATGACATTACCCTTGCCATTTTCAAAGCCTCCATATCATTGTAATCCCCGAAATTCCAATAGATTTCCTCTCCCTGACTGTGAAAGGCGATTGCATGAGAAATATTTCCCGAACGGCAGTATGAGGCAATACTGCGTGTTTCGGGCTCGCTTTCGGGAAACTCCCCTCCGTATCTCGTAGGCGACGGCTTATTGATACCGTTTTCAAGTTCAAGCTTTTTAAGTTTGTCCCAGCCTGCCGAAAAATTATGGTTAATATCCACTCCGACGGCATTTGCCTGCCATTTTGCCGTTCCCCCGATACTCCTTATCAAATCTGCATAATTTCCCGCACTCTCTGCCCCGTGTATCTGTATTTCCACTCCGTCGGGATTGACGCACGGTATGACTGCCAATCCCCTCTGATTGAGCATGACACCCATTTTTACTCCGCACATTGCCTGTCCCGTCATCACGGAAAAACACAATTCATCAAGGAATTTCAGCAGTATCAAAGAGGTTATCCACTCCATTCCGTGAAAAGCCCCTGCAAACAATACTTGTTTCCTCCTGTTGCCGACACAAAGCATATCTATCGGTCTTGCACATCTGCTTTCCCCGATAGTGTCCCTTGTCAGAAAGCCGTAATCCATCAGCATTTTTCCTATCATCATTTCCCTTGCTTTTCTGTCGGCTTTCATTTCCATAAATTCATGTTCAAGCATATACTATCCCTCCGATAAAAATTTGCACACCTAAAATATATACTTAAAAACATGATTTTTATGTCAAAATAACTTGCCTATCCGCCTATTTTTTCGGCAGAGGAAAAGTCAGCCTCCGCACCGTAAGGGTGAAATATTATCCCCGTCACATTCCGAGCCGATACATAATATCTGTCCTCCGTGTATAACGGATAAAATATTCCGTTCTCACTGATATATTTTTCCGCCTGCACCATTTTATCCATTACGGAATTATCCGACCTTGCCAATATATCCCCAATTACCTTATCATACTTTTCATCTGCCAATCCCGAAACATTGTACTCATTTTTGCTTTCAAAAAATGCAAGCATATCAACAGGACTTTCCCCCTCGGGCTTTAACGGCACTATCGCTATATCAAAATCTCCCGAAAACACCTTTTCATCAAGTTCTTCCCTTGAAACAGGCGTTTTATTCGCATATCTGCCCGTTATGCCGTTCCATGCATTTATAATCCCGTTCACAACTCCCTGCATTTCCCTTTCATCTGTACATAATATATTCAGCTCGGGAAATTCGACTTCCTCATAGTCATAATACCAATAATATTCCTCGTCATGTTCGTTCAGACTGTCAACCGCCTTTTCAAAATCGCTTTTCGCATTCTCGGAAAATTTTATTCCCATTCCCTTTCCGACAAATTCCCGATACGCAATTTCCCCTATTTTTGCGGTATCGGGCACTATATCTTCAGCAGGCTTGCACCTTTCGGGCAAACTGCTTACAATTTTCTTTCTGTCGAGTGCTTCAAGCATAGACACCCTTATATCCTTATTTTGAAACACCTCATTATCCATATTAAAAACAATTCCCCACACCGTGTCACCGAATGCGGTCAAATTCATTTTATTTTGCTTTGCCTGTTCCAACTCCCGTGTTTCCATTCTGTAACAGTCAACTTCCCCTCTCAATACCGCCTCGCATACATTTTCGGGACTGTCGGCTATCTTTATGTTCACGCCTTTCGGAACAACGGAACTTCCACCTTTATAGTCAGAATTTCTCACAAGATTGATATATTTTTTATGCTCCCAGCCGTACTCATCTACACAAAAAGCACCGTTGGAAAGTATCTTGTCATACTCCAATCCATACTGTCCGCCCGTGCTTTCAAAAAAACTCTGTTTGCACGGCATCGCACACGGCTCGGACAAAAACTGCAAAAATTGCGGGTCTAAATATTCAAGCTTGATTTTAAGCGTGTTTTCACTTTCCGCATACACCCCAAGTTCTTTCATGTCAAGCTTGTTGTTTTTTATTTTCTCCGCATTCTTTATGCAGAAAAGCTTTTCAGCCGTTTCCGAACCCGTGACGGAAGAAAACAGCCTTTGAAATCCATATACAAAATCCTGTGCAGTAAGCTTTGAACCGTCACTCCATTTTGCACCGTCACGAATGTGAAATACATATTCCATTTTGGAAATATCCGCTTTCCAGCCGTCAGCAACTCCATAAACGGCATTTTCATTTTCATCAAGCCTTGTCAAGCCCTCAAATATATTCATTATAACAAGTCTTGACGAATTATCATCAGCTATTTGCGGGTCAAGAGTTACAGGCTCGCTTTCCACGCTGTAATATATTATCTGCTCATAAGGCGAAGCATTTTTTCCACCGCATGACGTAAGAGATACTGTCAAAACGCACATCACCAATGCAGTCAATAGCTTTGAACATCTCACACCAAAACCCCCTCTTAAAAATATAATTCCCCCCGTTGATATGTAAACGGGGGGAACATTTTTGTAAAATCAGTCAGATTCTGCCGATGATTTTTCGGACTGCTGAGATGATTCCGATTCAGCCGACTGTGTTTCAGAGGACTGCTGTACAGAAGATTGTGTTTCAGAGGACTGCTCTACGGAAGATTGTGTCTGAGAGGACTGCTGTACAGATGATTGCGTCTGAGAGGACTGCTGTACAGATGATTGCGTCTGAGAGGACTGCTGTACAGATGATTGTGTCTGAGATGACTGCTGTACGGAAGATTGCGTCTGAGAGGACTGCTGTACAGATGATTGTGTCTGTGAGGACTGCTGTGCGGAATCCTGTTTCGGTTCGGTCTTGGTATTTTTTGCTTTTTCAAGATATTCCGCTGCCTTGCCGTACTCAACAGGGGCATTGCTTCCGCAGCCGTTAGGTGAGAATACAGCAGGCGGTTTCATTGTCGGCTTTACATCGGTAGGACCAAAATCGGGATTTGCAGGTATTCTTGCCAATGCCGAACTGTAAGTATCATATTTATAGTCGTATGAACCACCGGGAGTATATTCTCTTTTTATTTCCTTGCCGTCTTTGAAATAGACCTTTGCACCCTTGCCGTAATAGCCGTCATAGCCTGCCCAGCTTATCCAGCCGACAGGTACGATTTCATCATACTCTGTCGAGAGAGGTCCGTACATTTCCACAAGCAATTCATTCAAACCGTCATAGTCATAGTCATATACATAAGTTGCTATATATATCGGGTAATCCTTTGTATTTTTGAATTTCATATCAAGGTTGCCGTAGTCAACCGTTGCGTCAAGTCCTCTGTCGGCATATACAGACGGGTAAGCGTGAGCCCATCTTTCAACAGGTTCCATATCTGCCCTTAATGCACACAGATACAAAGTTGTAGAAGCCTGACATATTCCTCCGCCGTATGACTGTACATATTCGCCTTTTACGATTGCAGTTGACGGGATATATCCCAACAAACCGTTAGTTGTATCGCCTGTCATCTTGTTAAAGGAGAACGTTTCACCCGGCTTTACAATCGTGCCGCTTGCACTCTTGATAGCAAGTCCCATATTATAGTTTGATGCCCATACATTTGCCGCTGTTGTATAAGTTGAGGCAATCAGCTTTGTATTTGCCTTTAATATAGGCAGGGTTATTTCAAAAGGAGTTTCCTTTTTCTCTATTTTCAGACTGCCCTCTTTTGTAACCTGATTGAGTATATCGGATATTTTATTTGAAAGCTCTTTTTGGTCTATCATAAAGCCGTTTTTGCCGTCTTTATAAGTAAACTTCTCGACTTTGTCAGGCTCGAATTTCTCAACGCTTGCATTCACGGGCAATATATCAAATTCATCTGCCGCTTTTTTCACGGCACCGTCTAAGGATTTTTTATTCAGCTCAGACATGATTTTGAAATTTGTCACACCGTTATTCATAGTAGTTGCAACACTCGGTTGTGAAAGTTCTCCCCTGCTGAAATGATAAGCCTGTATCAGCACATTGGCAATATCCGTATCATATTCAAAATCGTCTTGTGTAAGAGTAACGCTTTTATTTTCGCAGTCAACTTTTATATTCACCTTTTCTCTGAGTGCCTTAACGGTGTCCTGCATAGCGTCATACGCTTGTGCAAGCGTCTTTCCCTTGAGAGAAATGCCCTCCACCGTCACATTATCGCCAAACACAATACTTGACGTATCTATCTGACTTATTTCAATAACCTGTTCGGAAACAGCGGGCTGTTCTTGTTTATCTTCCTCATTGGAAACGATATTAACAGACTGATTTCCGTTATCATCATTTGCCAAACTTTCAGTCAAAGCATTGGCAGGCTGTACATTTTCATTGTTGTTTGCGGAACTTTCAGCAGAAATGCTTACGCTTGTATCCGCATTCACGGGAACATTGTTATTTGCATTTGACATGAGTATGATACCCGCACATACACCTACACAAACGACTGCCGCTGCAGTCACTACGGGTATAACGGGAAATTTACGTTTTGTTTCGGTCTGTTCGACAGGCTTTCTTGACGGTGTATCTATCGGTGCAAATACAACTTCTTCCTTTACATCACTTTCCGCAAAAGCTGTGGTATTTTCCTCTGCCTTTACTTCAGCAGGTTCTTCCGTCTTTGTTTCCATAACCTTTTCATTTTCTTCTGCCATATATAAAACCTCCGTTTCGGTTGACAAAAAAT
>ONIF01000074.1 GCA_900317795.1 uncultured Eubacteriales bacterium
CCGAAATATATTGAGTTTTTCTGCAACAGCCGTTCCCTTGAAGAAAATATCCGATTGAATGTGCTGAGTAAATCGGGATTTTTGTATGAAGAACCTTTGTTTCTGTTGGAAAAAGAAGTGCGTGAACCGCTGAGTTATTTTTCTGTCATGAGGGCAATTTCAATGGGCAATCACAAACTTTCGGATATAGCAACTGTTCTTGAAAGCAAATCAAATGCTTTAAGCCCTTATCTCTCAACATTGATGAATTTGTTTCTGATTGAAAAAAGAATTCCCGTTACGGAGAAAGAACCCGAAAAAAGCCGTAAGGGACTGTATTATATAAGCGATATATTTATGGATTTTTGGTTTAAGTTTGTCTATCCGTACAGAAGTGAATTGGAGCTTGATAATGCAGAATATGTCATTGACAGACTGAACAGCAATTTTATTGACCGCCATGTCAGCTTTGTATATGAAAAAGTCTGTGCTGAAATATTCATACAGCTTTGCAGAGAAAAGAGGATTGATTTTCATATTTCAAAAATCGGCTCTTATTGGAACGGCAGTACAGAAATTGATGTCGTTGCAGTTGATAATCATAGTAAAACGATATTTGCCGGAGAGTGCAAATTTTATGACAGACCTGTTGATATAAGGGTATATTCTGCTCTCACGGAAAAATGCAGAACAATTTCCGAATTCAGCGGTTATCGTATGATATACGGACTGTTCTCGAAAAGCGGATTTGATGAACGTGTTATTGAACTTTCAGAACAAAATAAAAGTATTATACTTATAAACAAAGAACAAACAATGATAGTGGAGTGATTGATTTGGAAAAAAGACTATGGACAAGAGAAGAAGAAATAATAGTTTTCAATCTTTATTGTAAAATACCATTTCAGCGTTCATCCAAATCTCACCCCGATGTAATCAAGACAGCAAAAATAATTGGTCGTTCTCCGAGTGCTGTTAGTATGAAAATCGGTAATTTAGGCAGTTTTGATGAAACTTTGAAAAAACAAGGGATAGTAGGACTTGGTAATGCGAGTAAACTTGACGAACAAATATGGAACGAATTTAATGGAAAATGGGATGAACTTGCATTTGAAAGTGAACGGCTCATTGCTGAACGACAGGGTGTAAGTATAGATAGTGAATTGATTGAAGATTTAAATATTCCTTCGGGCAAAGTCAAAGAAGTAACCATAAAACAGAGAGTTAATCAAAGTTTTTTCAGGAAAGCTGTCTTAACTTCTTATGGATATGCTTGCTGTATAACAGGACTTAATACTGTTTCACTTCTCATTGCAAGTCATATCAAACCGTGGAATGTCAGCAGTGATATAGAAAAAACAAATCCTTGTAACGGATTATGTCTTAATTCACTGCATGACAGAGCTTTTGACAAAGGATTTCTGACAGTAACTCCCGATAACATTATACACATTTCTCACAATATCACAGATATATACAATGGTGCCGTTGTGGACAGATTCTTCACTATTTATGATGGAAAACAAATCGCTCTCCCTGAAAAATTCACTCCCAAAAGAGAATTTTTGCAATACCACAATGATGTGGTGTTTGAAAGTTGGATGTAATGCTGAAATTGTTGCTAATTTTCTGATAAATGTATTACTTATAATTTGGGAACAAGCAAATCAACAATCATTCTTTATCTTTGAGATAACGCTTTAACAGAAAAGTGCAAAAGTGAGGAAATGTATAAATATTATTTTCAAAACCGATATTTCTGTTACACAATTTTATTCCATAGCTTATTTCGGAATACTTTTCGCTTTCAATAAGCGTTGAAAGCGATTTTGATTTGTTATTTGCAGCTTTCACTTCAACAGGAATCAGCTTTGTTTTGGTGCGTAAAAAGAAATCTTCTTCAAGAGTGGAATTTTCTTTTTTGTAGTAATATAGCTTACAGCCCGATTTAACAAGAGCTTCTCCAACAATGCTCTCATACAGACCTCCTTTATAAACATTCATATTTTTGTTTACACGCAAATCGTCCTGAGCTTCCTCATCAAGCATTGCAATCAACAGTCCGGTATCCTTGAAATAAATCTTGTATTTGGTATCATCATAATTTCCGCCAAGAGGCAATTCCGGCACCTGCATACAGTAGCATATATTTATCAGTCCGGCTTCATCAAGCCATTCTATACAGCCACGGTAGTCTTTAAATCTTGCACCTGATGCGACTTTTGAGATTTGAAATTTCTTATTTTCTTTTGCAAGCTGAACAGGGATATGACGAAAAATATTCAGTATTCTCGTTTTGTCCACACCATCAGCATATTTTTTGATGTCCTCCTGATAGTCCTTCAAAAGCTGTCGCTGAACATCAAGAATACCCTCAAAAGTGCCTTTTTCGATATACTGTCTAACTACGGCAGGCATCCCGCCCAGAATACAGTAATCAAGGAACAGAGAATTATAAACATTCATTTCAACCGTTGAAAAAGGCTTTAATAAGTTCATATGTTCCAATATTTCATCTGCGGCAGAATCATATCCTTTTGTCCAAAGAAATTCCTCAAAATCCATTGAATACATAGTGTAATCTGCTTTATAGCCTACACTGTTGCTTTCTATTCTGTTGTAATTGATACCAAGCATGGAACCGCTGCAAATAACATCAAATCTTCCGTCCATGCAAAAGAATTTCAAAGCTGTGGCTATTTCGGGAAAATCCTGTATTTCGTCAAAGAAAATAAGAGTTTCATTCGGAACAAATTTTTTACTGTTGTCAAGCAGAGAAATACTCTTGATAATTTCATTCGTGGAATATCCTGATTCAGTGATAATTTTATATTTTGGTTCTTCAATAAAGTTTATTTCCACAACTTGCCCGTAATTTTCGCTTGCAAATTTTCTGACAGATTCTGTTTTGCCTACCTGTCGGGGACCTCGTATAATTAAAGGCTTTTTGTCGGAGTTATTTTTCCACCCCATTAAAAAATCGTCAATTTTTCTTTTCAAATACATATCAAATCACCTCAAACTTATTATAGTCCAAAATGATGAATAACACAATACTTTTGCAAAAATAATAGCGAATATTTACTATATTACTACGGTTTTATGAGGGAATATTTGACATATAAACACCATTTTATTAGGGAATATATCATTTATCAAGATTTTCCTGTTCAAGTTTGCAGTCATTTTCCAACATGAAATTGATTGTTTCTTTAAATTCCGATTCAAGTAGATTTTTTAATCGTACTATGTCATTGTCAGTAAGTTTTTTTGTTTTTGAAATGTTTTCCTGCAGTGTGAGAATGTCCATTTTATAAGGCTTGAATGAAATGCCGGTTTTCTTTCTCAGGTGAAGAAGAATATAAAAACCGCCTGCATCAATGTCACCAAAATGATAATATTCCGCATGAGGATTAAGGCTGTACATTTTGCGGATAAATTCGCCTCTGTCATGATTATGGTATCCGCCGAGATATACAGCAAAAAAATTTTTATCGCCAAAAGCGTTGAACGTCGTAAGATTTTCAATCGTGATAACTTTATTGCCGTTCACTTTTATATCATCAATATTCTGAAGAAGTGATGACGATATACCTATATCACCGTGTAATTTTTGCAGGTCTATTATCTGACCGTCTATTGTAATAATACCATTACCCTTGAAATAAACATGACCGGGATTTCTGATGATATTCAGTTCTTCAAGCACTGTATCTTTAACGGCAAAATCCCCGTATTCAAACAGAATATTCACAACTTTACTCTTTATTTTTTCAAATGCTTTGGAATCGTGCAGTACGGCAGTTGAAAAATCCCTCTGATAAGTTTCTTTTTCAACTGTCATGATTTTCGCAAGCACTTCAAGAATATTTTTGAACTCCTGAAAATCACCGTCAAATTGCGGTATTTTTTTATTTTCGGCAAGTCTTTTCAACTGTTGATTACAATATTTATCAAGAATATCATTACAGCCGATATAGCTTTGCAGCAAATTGGAAAGGCTGTTATTTATATCTTTTTTGGGAGTGCGTTTCAGAAATGAATATATTTGGGGCACGGCTGAAATATTAAGTGAAATGCTTGTTACAACACCGTTTTTTTGTTTTTTCACTGTAACGAAATGTTTATTTTCAAGTTCCGATACAGTTTCATTGACTGTTTTAAAAACATCAAATGCGGCACTGTCGGCATAGTCGGGAAACAGCTTTTCAGGCTTTATTGAAAAAGTTTGTTTAACGAGATTTTCGCCTGTAAAAGTTTTGCTTTTTTCAAAGCTGTCCAAAAGGGTATCAAGAATTTTCCCGGCATAATTCATAGTGAAAACTCCTCTACAATACTGCTGTAATCCTCTTTATATACCATCAAAATCTGGTCTGTACATTCTCCGATAATTTCAAGTCTTGATGACGGTGCGGCAAGTATCACCTGAAAATTCAGTTCCTTGAAAAACTGCATCATGCTTTTGATTCTTTCCTCGTCCATTTTGTCAAAGGCTTCATCAAGAATGATAATTCTGATACTTTCTCCATAGTTGTATATCTGAGAGAAAGAGGCTGCTATTGCCACATAGTAGGGAGTCTGCGTTTCGCCGCCGCTCTTTTCACGGTGGATATTGGAAAATTTTTGTTTTTTCCCGTTTTGGGAGATGACTTCTATGTCATAATCCATATAGTTTCTGTAATCGGTATATTCACGGAGAATATCATCACCGTTTTCATTTGATACAGTGAGTTTTGAAAAAAGTTCCTGCATTTCATCATGATATTTTTCTTCCAACTGATGTGAAAAAAGACTCAGACCGCCCACATTGAATTCAGATGTTATCATCTCATAAAGATGTTTTTTGGAAACACTCGGACTTGACGTAAACTGATAGCGGTCACCGCCATAGCTTATATCACTTAAAGTTTTGTTGAGATTACGGAAAAGGTCCTTTGCATTTTTGATGTTTTCACGCATTCTGTCAAGAAATGTTTCACGGAATTCCGTTTCACAGTTTTCCTGCATGACTTTCAGCTTTTCTTCATATTCAATCAGATTATTTTTTGTCAGTTTCTCATATTCTGCAAGATAGTCTTTGATATAGTCTTTTCCCGTACCAAGTTCACCATCTTTATATTTGCTCTGCAAAAGCGATAAATGATATATCTGCTGATTGAATGTATTATTAAGGGCGGTTCTCCTGTTCATGTAATTGGCACGTATCGTATCGGCAGATTTTGTTTTTTCATTTTTATTGTATTTTTCTTCGGCTTCTGCAAATTCACTTTCATGCCCTGTACAGAGTTTTTCCAATTCAGTGACAGATATTTTTTCATCCTTTTGAAGTGAAATGATATTTTTATCTGTATCATTCATGCGAATCTCACATTCGGCAATTTTACTTTCTGCACTTTTTCGGCTGTTTTCCAATTCGCTTATTTTCTTTTGCAGTTTTTCGGATTGTGTCTGCAACTTTAAAATCGTAGGATCGTTACGGGCATCTTTCAGACTTTTTTGAAGTTCCGTTCTTTGAGCCTGCAGTTCTTTGAAAATCCTTTGTGCAGAAATACAAGATGAAAGCGTATCAAAATTGCACTCTGAAAGTGAATTGATTTTTCTTTTCAGAATTTCCGTTTCAGCTGAAAGCTGTCTTTGAAGGGTATATTTTCCTTCAAGTTCCTTTTCCATCATTTCAAGCTGTTTCTGACGGGCGTATTTTCCGATAAAAGGCATACTGTAAATAGTGGGATTTATCTTTCTGAGAGCCTTTCCCTGATACAGCATACAGTCCTTTGTAACGGCAATATTATTTTGCTTGAGTTCGTTGATATTTTCACAAGCGGTCACTCTGCCGAGAAGGTAATTTGCATAAGCAAGGGCATAACGGTTTTTGCTTGTAATAAATTGTGCAAGACTGTTTTGTGGTACAGTCAGAGACATATCAAGAGCATTTGTATTGACAAGGGCGGCTGTATGGATATTCTTTTTATTTTTGTCATAGACCTGTGCTGCAATATCATAATACTGCGGTTCAACAATAATATGGAAACGCTGTGTATTGAGATAGCCCTCAATGGCATTCTGCCATTTTGTATCGGTTATATCAAGCAGATCTGCAAATATCCTGACAGGTGAGGAAATACCTCTTTTGCCAAACTCGCTTTCAATGGCATTTTTCAATTTAACTGTATTTGTATCATAATTCAACCGGTCATACTGCTTTAAATCGGAAATCTGTTTGGAAAGTTTTGCGTTTTCATTTTTCAGAATATCAATTTGATTTCCCGAATTTGCATTTTTTATACGCAGATTTTCGGAACAATTTTCAAATATCTTCTTAACATCGCAGACAATAGCATTTTTCTGTGTATCGTCTGCATTTTCATCAGCAAGAACAGAAAGCATATTACTTTCAAGTTTACTTTGGATTTCGGGGACTGCTTTCAGAGAATTTTTTATTTTGGACATTTGATTTTGAAAATTATCAAAATCTTTTTTGACAAAGCGGATTTCCCCGTCAAGCCTTTGAAGTTCGCTTTCATACTTTTGAATCAGTTTTGTAGATTCATTCGTATTTATCGCAACAAGAATTTGTGTTTGTTCATTTCGTTTTCTTTCAAGTTCGCTGTCGATATTTTCGGAACGGCTTTTATACGTTCTAAGGTCACTTTTCAATATTTCAAGATTACGCCGTGAAGCGATTATATTTTGCTGAATCCCCTTTAATTCAGCCAACTTCAAAAGCATATCTATAATCAGCATTTGCCTTTGAGTTTCATTGAGTTTTGTATTGTCGGCTAAAATCAATTCAAGTGCGGAAATCTGTCTTTTAACTTCCGCAAACATATCCTGCATAGATTTCAGGGCATTAATATTTTCACGCAAATTGCCTATATCAATTTCCTTTTCAGGCAGAACAAACTGTGAAACAAAGCTGCGAACATCTTTCATGGGCTTGAATGCGATGGATTTCATTAACAAGTCATAAAAAGTATCCTGCAAATTGCCCATGCGGTGCTTAAATCGTTCCTGTGCCGCACTTGACTGATAAATATAATTCACTTTTTTGCCATTGTTCTTGAATTGTTCATCACGGGCAGGCTTGTTTTCAACTATGAAAGTCAGGTCATCAAGGGTACATTCCTCACAAAACCATTTCTTTTTAGGTTCGCTTTCAAGGTCAACGGAATCTATTTTCACGCCTATAACAAAATACCTGTTTTTATTTTCCTCATATATTTCAAGTGCTATGTAGGAAATGACATTTCCGTTGCGTTTATAGGCAGTTATGCCTTCTTCACCTGTTTTTCCACGGACATAGCTTTTGACATCACGCTTGCTGTATGCGTTGGCGGCATTGTTGAAATGCCTTGTATCTGTCGTGAGAACAAGCTGTATGGCATCAATAATGGTTGACTTGCCCGAACCGTTCTCGCCCGAAAACAGATTTGATGAAGAAAAATTTATCGTTTCATTGTCAAAATAGTGCCATTGAATGAGTTTAAGCCTTGTCAGAATTTTTTTAGTCATCGTATTCTTCATTTTCATCATTGTCACCGCTTTCCGTATAAGTTTTCAATTTCATTTCGCTTGCTTTATAAAGTTCATCAAGGCTTACCGCCGAAACGGCAAGTGCAATGGAATGATATATTTGTATGCGTGTTTCGGAATTTCCCATATCCGTATCAAGATTTTGTATGATATGGTATTTTTTCAGCTTTGCCAAGCAGGTACGCATTTGTGTTTTACCGAGAGGCTTTTTTAATTTCAGCGTCTTGTATTTTTCATATATGTCATCTGCCGTGATGATAACATCATCTGTATCTAAAATCTTGCGTCTTTGTTCTATGTATATCAGCCTTAAAAGCAAAAGAATGATACTTTCAAGTCTTGAAAGACGTATGCGTCCTGTGCCGAAAGAATTGTAAGCAGAGATAATGCCGAATTCCTCAATGATATTCAGTTCATATCCCAACAATTCAAAATAAGATATAAAAATATCTC
>ONIF01000408.1 GCA_900317795.1 uncultured Eubacteriales bacterium
CCCCGAAAAACTCACAAAAAAGAGATTGATTTTTTTTGACTGATCAGCCAAAAGGAAAAAGAAATATTCATTCTTCTTTTTAAGAAAAATAAATACAGAGAGGTGTAGAAAAATGGACTTTCAAAAAGCGATAGAAACCATAAAACAATACTTGCCTGATTATGCAAATGAACATCTGACACATTCAAAGGGAAAAAATCAATTTGACTGTGTATTCTGCGGAAGTGGTACAGGTGTGAACGGTACAGGGGCTTTTACTGTTTATCCGACAAGCTATTACTGCTTTGTCTGCCAGAATCACGGGGATATTTTCAACCTTGCGGAAAAAGTGGAAAATATTCCTCAAAAGGAAGTAATATACTATTTGGCTGATAAATACCATGTTGGCATAGACAATAACAGCAGTTATCATTTACAGGAAATTCAGAAACCAATTTCTGCTGATTTGGAAGATGATTACACAGACTTTTTTATCAGAGCCAATCAACATTTGAGTGAAACCGACTATTACAGGGGAATATCCCTGAAAACCCTTAATTTTTTTAAGATCGGATATGTACAGCAGTGGAAACACCCTAAAAGCAACAAATCACCTGCTACACCAAGACTGATCATACCTACTTCAAGAACTTCATATCTTGCAAGAGATACAAGGAGTACAGCCGATATTCCGGCAGATCAGCGTAAATATACGAAAGTGAAAGTCGGAAAAGTTCATATTTTCAATATCAAGGCATTGAAAAACAATTCGGTTATTTACATTACCGAGGGAGAAATAGATGCGTTGAGTATTATTGACGTGGGCTGTCCTGCGATAGCATTGGGCGGTGCCAGCCATGTAAAGACATTTTTGAAGATAGCTGACGAAAATGCCGATACGTTAAGCAACTGCAAATTTATTATCTCTCTTGACAGCGACAAGGCAGGCGAACAGGCTAAAAATGAACTTGTCAATGGATTTAAAGAGCGTAAAATCAAATATTGCTGCTATAACACCTGTAACGGTTACAAAGACCAGAATGAAGCCTTGATGAATGACAGAAATTCTTTTCAAAGGGTGATAGAATGGGGAGTAGCAAATGTTGATAGCCTTATTGCAGAACAATCGGCAAGAGAACAGGCTGAACTTGACAAGAAAAAAGCAGAGTACATCAAAAAATATTCTGCTACCTCATCATTACAGTCTTTTTTGAACGGTATAGCCGAAAATGCAAATACCGACAGTGTGCCGACAGGATTTAAAACTCTTGACAGTGTTCTTGACGGGGGACTTTATGAGGGATTGTACAGCATAGGAGCAATATCTTCTCTCGGTAAAACCACCTTTGCTTTACAGATAGCCGATCAGATAGCGGAGCAGGGACATCAGGTGCTTGTATTCTCTCTTGAAATGTCGAAAAATGAGCTGATTGCAAAAAGTATCAGCCGTAATACAATCAAAAGAATAGCCGCAAGCAAAGGAAATCCACAGTATGCAAAAACTACACGAGGAATTCTGACAGGAAAGAAATATGCTTTCTATAACCAAACTGAAAAAGAGATTATACAAAACTCTGTTCTTGACTATGCAAAAATATCGGACAATATCTTTATCCATGAGGGAATGGGAGATGTAACTGTCGATGATATCGTCAGACAAGTAAAAGAACATATTGAAAGCGTACAAAATCCGCCTGTTGTGATAGTTGACTATTTGCAGATACTTTCTCCGAGAAATCCCAGAGCTACCGACAAGCAGAATACAGACAGTGCAATACTTACTTTCAAGCGGCTTTCAAGGGATTATAAAATCCCTGTTATTGTGATAAGTTCCTTTAATCGTGAAAATTATGCCGCAAAAGTGTCTATGCAGGCATTCAAGGAAAGCGGTGCTATTGAATATTCCACTGATGTCCTGATAGCTTTGCAGCTTCGTGGAACAGGAACAAAAGATTTTGACGTTGATCAAGCCAAGAGCAAAAATCCCAGAGAGATAGAAGCGGTTATTCTCAAAAACAGAAACGGCATGACGGGAAAGAAAGTCAATTTCAAATTCTATGCCATGTTCAATTACTTTGCAGAGGAAACTCAACAGGATATTTAGCAACTTCAAGAATAATTCTTTTAAAGAAACTTCGTCGTATGGGCACTGTAGAGCCCTCTCAGTGCATTTTTTGTTGAGGGGGTATAAATTATACTCCTAAGCCGTTTGAGAGCCGCTGAGAGCGTTCTACGTGCGTCTGAGGGGCATTGTAGAGTGTGTTTTGAAAAGTGTCTGCAAACAGGTGAAAGAAT
>ONIF01000143.1 GCA_900317795.1 uncultured Eubacteriales bacterium
TATCTGTTCCCAGATTTCAGCAGTTGCAGGCTTGAATTCTTCCTCAGCAGTTGCAGTTTCTCGTGTTTCCTCAACTTCTGCGATTTCCTCTGCACCGAACAACGCTCTTGCAAATTCATCGGGATTGAATGGTTGTAAATCGTCGATTTGCTCACCGACACCGATATATTTTACAGGTACGTTTAATTCCTCTTTAATGGCAAGAATAACACCGCCTTTAGCTGTGCCGTCAAGTTTCGTAAGAACGATACCCGTAATACCTGCGGCATTTCTGAACTCTTTTGTCTGATTGACGGCATTTTGACCTGTGGTAGCGTCAAGGACAAGCAAAACTTCCTTGTCGGAGTCGGGCAGTTCACGGTTAATAATTCTGTTGATTTTTTCCAATTCCGCCATGAGATTTTTCTTATTGTGAAGTCTGCCTGCTGTATCGACTATAATAATATCGCTGCCTTTGGCTTTAGCGGAGGCGATTGAATCAAATACAACAGCGGCAGGGTCAGCCCCCTCACCCTGTTTAATAATGTCAGCACCTGCACGGTCAGCCCATATTTGAAGCTGGTCGATTGCAGCGGCACGGAAGGTATCAGCAGCGGCAAGAGTGACTTTTTTACCTTGACGGATAAAATTAGCCGCCATTTTGCCGATAGTGGTCGTTTTGCCGACACCGTTTACACCGATAACCAATATAACAGATGGTTTTGTGTCAATTTTAAGTTCCTGACCGCCTTTGAGCATTTCGCTGATGACCTCCGCCAAAAGACGATTGATTTCTTTCGGTTCTGTAATGCCCTCTTGTTTGACACGGCTTCTGAGTTCGTCACAGATTTTTTCAGCGGTATAAACTCCCACGTCTGCCATAACAAGCAGTTCTTCCAATTCTTCAAAAAGCTCGTCATCGATTTTGGTGAAAGATTTGAGCATAGTGTCAATTCTCCCAAAAATCGCATCACGGGTTTTTCTCAAACCATCTCTTATTTTTTCAAAAAAACTCATATACATCTCCTCCATTTATATACCTGTATTTACTATATGAATAACTTGTTCGGGCATAGTTTCAACTATATTTTTTGAACATTTCGGTCTTATGTCCATATTCATAAAATCGTCAATATCAAACCATTGATAAACAGCACTTTCGTTGTCCAAAATCGGCTGACCGATTTCGGAAACTTTGATAAAATCATTTTTATCTTCCAGCAGGTAGAAGAAAATAAACTCATGCCATTGACTGCCGTTCATTTCAAAAAAATTTTCTGTGACAGATAAAAGCCTGTTTACTTGCAGAGTAAAGCCTGTTTCTTCTTGATATTCACGGATAACGGCATTTTCGGTTGTTTCGTTAAAGAGCGGTTTACCGCCTAAAAATGTCCAATAGTCATCTCCTTTTGCCTTTGACAGCAGGATTTTATTTTGTTTTATGCAAATGCCGACTGAACGGCAATTAAATATCTGTCTGTCATTTTTGAATTGTATGTCCATATCTGTCATTTTTGAATTGTATGTCCATAAAATTTTACCTCTGTAATTTATTTTGCGGAAATTGCCTCAGCCAATGCAATACACTCTTTTTCGGCGGTTATCTCGACTTTATATGGATATGTCAAAGCAACCTTTTCAAATAAATTCATTTGTTTCTGAGCCGACTGAGTATCTTTTTTATACAGCAGTTCATAAGCATACTGAGTTCTTATAATGCTCGGATAGTTTTTCATAGCTTTCATGAAATTCTGCAGATCCTTGTCAAGATAATTTTCAATTTTACTCTGATTTTGTTCACCTGTCAACTCACAGAATAAAGTATTCGCTTTCAGTAATTGTTTGTGTATGTTGTCGACAGCAGTTTCTTTCTTTAAAAGAGTATCTATCAAAGATTGAGCCTTGAAATAATTGCCCTCATCAAAGAGCCTGTCACACATGAAAACTGCCATGACACATATCATAGCATTTTGTAAATCCTTGTCATTTGGCATTTCAAACCATTCTGATGGAAAGTCTTTGACGCGGGTGCCGTTTTTTATCATAACGACAGCCTGCATTTGAAGATAAAAGGATTTTACAGCCTTTTCGGATTTTGCAAGCTCCACAATATTTCTTCCGTCATTGGTTATGTCGGGCAGGGGCAGACCGTTTGCAAGACCGCCTGACAAGCCCAGCACGCAAAATGAAAGGCATACAAAATCAAAATACGGATTTCCTTTGAAAATAAAGTATAATATAATGAATAGTGCGGAAAGAGTGAAATTCATCAAAACACCGCCAATATTATACCAGAAAAAAGGCATTTTGCCGTTTTTGATTTCGGGCGGTGACATGATACATTGACCGCCTGTGCCTGCAAGACTGAAATTATAAAAACGGATTTTGCCGTCAAGGTCTTTTTGCCACATGAGATTGAAAATTCTGAAAGAACTGAATTTATATCCCGTAAGCAAGCCGAATATTAAATGCCCTGTTTCATGGAGAATGATATGCACCAGCAATATCACACCTGCCACCAATCCGGCACATAACGCTCCTATCAGGAATACAAAAAAATTTTCTTCATCTGAAAACAGTTTTCCGCATAAAACACCGATTCCGACAAATCCAAACATATTCAGCAAAAAAATAATTGCAGAGGAAATTTTAGCTTTTTTCATTTTGATACCTCCAAAATTTAGGAATAACTCCACTCTCCACTCTCCACTCTCCACTCTTAACTCTCATTTAATGCCGAGTTTTTGTTCAACTTCGCTTGCACGGAGTTCAAGGAGTTTGGAAATGCCCCTGTCCTGCATGGTGACACCGTACAAAACATCGGCTTCTTCCATAGTGCCACGCCTATGAGTGCATCATCAAGAGCAGCTTCGATTTCGTCCATGACGCAGAACGGTGCAGGGCTTACTTTCATTATAGCAAAATACAGGGCGATTGCAACAAGAGCTTTTTCACCGCCCGACAATAATTCAATGTGAGAAACAATCTTTCCCGGGGGTTCAACGGAAATATCAATGCCTGTTGTGAGGACATTTTCGGTATCGGAAAGTGATAAAGAGGCTTTACCTCCCCCGAACAGTTCAACAAATGTTTCGGAAAAGTTTTTATTGATGAGGTTAAAGCGTTCAATGAAAATCTCACGCATTTGTTTGGTAAGGTCGTTAATGAGTTTAAGCAGTTCTGTTTTGGATTTCTCAATGTCGCCAATCTGGACTTTGAGAAACTCATATCTTTCTTTCACTTCCTTGTATTCCTCTATGGCGGATACATTGACGTTTCCGAGAGAACGTATTTTCTGTTTAAGCTCGTTAAGACGGCGTTGAGCCTTGCCGACTTCGGTGATTTTAACGGCAATATCTTCCGCTTCACGTTTGGTGAGTTCATATTCTTCCCAAAGTTTATTGATGATTTCATCATACTGTTTTTGCAGATTGACACGCCTTTCTTCCAGTCTTGCAAGTTCTCCGCTTATGCCCTCACGTTCGGAAAGTTTTTCCCTTTCGGCTTTACGCAGTTCGGAAAGAGTGTTTTCCAATTCGGCTTTTTTGTTGTTTATATCTTCAATATCCTTTTTAAGCAGAGCGGATTTTTCGGAAAGTTCATTCATCTGCACTTCAAGAGATTGGATTTTGTTTTTTATAGTTTCATTTTGTGCAAGAATGGATTGTATTTCATTTTGATAGGATTTGATTTTTTCCTTGGAGTTTTCCGCACGAAGTTTTGCATTTTCAATATCGGACTTGGCAGAGGATATATCCTTTTCGGCCGTGAGAACGGCAAGTTTTACTTCCTGCAATTTTTCATTGATTTTTTCTCTTTTGGCGATAAAGTCATTTTTGGAATTTGCGAGAATGTCGGCAAGTTCCTGTTTGCCTTGAATGTCTTTGGAATATTTTTCATAGTCCGCACGGGCGGTATTCATCGTTTGAGTAAGTTCTTCAAGCCTTGCAACAGAGTTTGTACGTTCATTAAGTATCTCTGCAAGGGATTTTTCTGTGTTGGAAAGTTCGGTTTTACGGCTGTTTATCTCAGCGGAAATTTTGATTTTATCTTCATTGAGCTTTGCGAGGTCGCTTTTAAGCCCGTCAAGCTTTTCGGACATTTCCGAAAACACTTTTAATTGAGAATTATACTGTTGTTTTGTATTTTCGGCACGTTGAGAAATGCTTTTTGCATTGGCACGGATAGTTTCAATTTCGCCTGCACGACCAAGCAAGCCTGTATTTTTGGCAAGAGAACCGCCTGTAAGAGAACCGCCTGCATTGACGACCTGCCCGTCAAGCGTAACGATTTTAAATCGGTAAGAATACTTTCTTGCAATATCGGTTGCAGAGTTCAAGTCGCTTGCAATAACGATTTTGCCGAGGAGATTGGAAAGGATATTTTTATACTGTTCATCACATGAACAGAGGTTTGAAGCGATACCGACAAATCCCCTGCAATTTTCAAGACCTGTTTCATTAAGGGAACGGGGCTGTATAATGTTTACGGGGAGGAAAGTTGCACGACCGCCATTGATTTTTTTCAGATAGGCAATAGCGGATTTAGCGGAATTTTCGTCTGACACAACGACATTTTGCATAGCAGCACCGAGAGCGATTTCAATGGCAGTATTATATTCGGGGGAAGTTTTTATCACTCTTGAAACAGCCCCGTGTATGCCGTAGAGAGTGCCTTTTTGAGCTTCACGCAGGATAATTTTGACACTTTGAAGAAACCCCTCCAAATTTCTTTCCAATTCTTCCAGCATTTTGGCTTTTCTGAAAAGCTGTTCGCTGTCAAGAAAAAGGCTGTCTGCATCAGCTTTAAGCCTGTCGCAGTCGGCTTTCTGGGAGTTAAGGGAATTTTCGCTTTGGGTTATTTTATTTGAAAGTTCGTTTATATTTTCCGTACACTCCGAAAGCATTGTTTCATAGTCGGAAATAATATTTTTGAGAGTGGATTTCTGTGAAGAACGGGCTTTCACGGTATTTTCAACGGTTTCCATTCTTGTGGTGATTTCGCTGATTGAAGATGAGGCGGTCATGTAAGAAATTCTTGCATTAGCGGAATTTTCGGAAAGTTCGGAAATCTCCGCATTGACAGCGTCAAGCTGTGAAGAAGTTTTGTTTTCCTCATTTTTGAGTGAATCTAATGATTTTGTATAAATACTCAGTTCGGCTTTCTTTACCGAAAGGGATTTTTCACTTTCGGAAATGTTTTTCTGTTTTTGTGCAATTTCGTCTGCAATCAGCTTTTCACTTTCTTTTACAGATAAAATATCCGATTTTATGCGTTCTGTATTTTGCTCATTGTGGAGAATGTCATTTTTTAAAACAGATGTTTCCGAAGATTTTTCCGAATAGAGATTATCGCATTCGGAGATTTTTTCACGGAGTTCATCAGCTTTTGAATTGCAGTCGCTTTGTTTTGAAAAGATATTTTCACTTTGCGATTGAATGTTTTGGAGAGCCTTTTCAATATCGTTGTATTGTGTTTTGGCAACGGAAATTTTATCTTCCTGTTCACGTACCTGCTGTGCAGACTTTTCAAGAGTTCTGAGCCATAAAGCGATTTCAAGACCACGTTTTTCTTCTGCATAAGCAAGATAGGCTTTTGCCTTTTCAGACTGCACACGCAGGGGTTCTACACGCCCTTCCAATTCCGACATGATGTCACGCAGGCGGACAAGATTTTCTTCCGCCTTGTCAAGACGTTTTTCAGCGTCAGCCTTTTTGTATCTGAAACGGGAAATGCCTGCCGCTTCTTCAAAAATTTCACGTCTGTCCTCGCTTTTAGAAGATACGATAGAATCTATTTTACCCTGACCTATTAGGGAATAGCCGTCACGCCCCAGACCTGTATCCATGAAAAGCTCGTGAATGTCCTGTAAACGTACAGCAGTATTATTGATAAGATATTCACTGTTGCCTGAGCGGTAAAAGCGTCTTGTTACGGCAACCTCGTCACCGTCAAATTGTAGAGTTCTGTCCGAGTTGTCAATGGATAAAGTCACTTGTGCATAGCCTGTTTTTTTACGCTGCTGAGTGCCGTTGAAAATGACATCTTCCATTTTTGAACATCTCAGAGCTTTTGCGGACTGTTCTCCGAGCACCCAGCGGATAGCGTCGCTTATATTGCTTTTACCGCTGCCGTTCGGACCGACAACAGCAGTAATGCCGTTTGTAAAGTCAAGTTTTGTTTTATCGGGAAAAGTTTTAAATCCCTGCACTTCAAGTCCTTTAAGTTTCACACACTCACCCTTTTGATAATTCATAATTCAGAATGCATAATGCATAATTATTCGGAATGACACATTCATTTTTCATTCCTCATTCCTAATTTCACATTCATATTTTGAAAGATTGTTATTTTGACGGATAACGGGAGTAATTCCCATATCTGTAAGCTTTTGAAGATTGCATTTTTTTTGACCGACAAATCTCGAAACGGATTTCGGGTTGACGGAAAATTCAACAGTACCGCCTGAAATGCCGTGACTTTTGAGAAGTGAGAGAGTATTTTTAAAAAGAATTTCACTTTCGCAGAGTTCACGAAAAGCAGGGTGATAAGCACCCGCAAGCATATTTTGTTTAAGGCTGTCACTGTCGTGCAAGCCAAGACGGATTACATTGATATGTTTTTCTTCAAAAAATTGCAGAAGTTCCGCACACAAAGGAACGGCTGTTTCAAGTGTCTGAGGGGTATATAAGCCGTTTTGATAAAGTTCGGCAAGTTCCGTTCCACGCATGACGATTGTAGGATAAATTCTCACGGTATCGGGCTGTAAATCGGCTATTTTGCGTGCAGTATAAATATCTTTTTCGTCAGAGCTTTGATATAAGCCCGTCATCATCTGCAAGCCGAGAGAAAAGCCGTATTTTTTGATAAGCAGAGAAGCATTGATGCTGTCAGCAGAGGAATGACCTCTTTTATTAGCCGTAAGAACGTCATCACACATACTTTGCGTACCGAGTTCGATAGATGTGACACCGTGGGATTTGAGAATATCAAGAATTTCTTCATTGATACAGTCGGGTCTTGTGGAAAGGCGGATACCGTAAAATTCACCGCTTTTTACAAAAGGATAAGCGGCTTTAAGAAGTGAAAGCATATAGTCACGTGGAATAGCCGTAAAACTGCCGCCAAAAAAGGCAATTTCGGTATTTTTGGTATCGGAATACCGACGGGCGATATTGACGGCATTGATAACATCTTGAGGGGTAGGCTGATAGGATTGTCCCGTAATTTCACGCTGATTGCAGAAAGTGCAGGCATTCGGACAGCCGTTATGCGGTACAAATATAGATATATTAGAATGTTTCAATATCCCATCAACTCCAATGCTTCACGGGCAGCCTGCTGTTCAGCCTCCTTTTTGCTTCTGCCGCCGCCCTTGCCGATGACGTTGCTGTTAAGGTGGACTTCCACAAAAAAGTGTTTATCATGGTCAGGACCTTGCTCACCCGTGAGAACGTATGTAAGACGTTCTTCGGGATTTTTCTGAATAATTTCCTGTAAAGTTGTCTTGTAGTCCTTGAAAGCCTTTGGTTTGGGGTTTTTAATTTCAGGCTCGACAAAGGAAAGAATAAATTTTCTTGCCTGTTCCATACCACCGTCAAGATAGATAGAGGCAATAATTGCTTCAAAAGCGTCTGCGAGGATAGAGGGGCGTTCATTGCCTTTGAGATTATGTTCACCGTGGCTGAGTTTGAGATATTTGCCGACACCGAGGGATTTTGAGAATCTGCAAAGGCTTTTTTCGCATACAAGGGACGCTCTCAGTTTGGACAAGTCGCCTTCGGGGAGATTGGGGCAATTTTTGTATATATAGTCGGAAACAACCATGCTTAAAACAGCGTCACCGAGAAATTCAAGTCGTTCATTGCTTTTAGTGCCGTGCTTGTTTTCGTTGGCATAAGAGGAGTGGGTGAGGGCATTTTCAAGATAAGAGATATTTTTGTAGGTATAGCCTATTTTTTTTTCAAGTTCTTTCATTGTTCGGATTCACCTTTTTTCTTCATAGATGTAATATTTTGTTCAATCTTGCCGATAACATCTGTGCTTGTGAAGTCTATGACAGATTTAATGGCAGTAACAACAGCGTCTGCTTTTGCACTTCCGTGAGTTTTGAGAACAGGCTTTGCAACGCCCATAACGGGAGCGGCACCGTATTGGTTATAGTCAAAATACTGTTTGAGTTCATAGAGTTCCTTCTTAATGAGAAGTGCGGC
>ONIF01000061.1 GCA_900317795.1 uncultured Eubacteriales bacterium
CATCTCCAAATACAAATACAAGACTATTCAGTACACCCCAATACAGATTTTCGCCATCTGAAAAAGTTACCCTGTAAATATAACCGTCAAAAAAACCTTCATCTTCCATGAAAAAATCTTCGGACTGAAAATAATCACTATATTTTTTTACAATTTCCAAAATTTCCTCAACATCCGAACTTTGCAGAACATATTCATCTTTATCGTCACGATAACTGCATTTTACAATATTATTATGAATTTCACAATATGATATAGGGTTTTCCCAAGCATCTCTTAGATGATATGAAAATATAACCTCTTTATTACAATCATTTGCAAATCTTCTGTTTAAATTCTGCGACAGTTCATTATATTCTTTCCTGCCTATCTCATCTCTGAATTTTTTATTTATATAATCAGAAATGAGATATATATTTTTATAATCACTTTCCATGTTTCGTTCACCCTATATCAGAAATAAAATCTGTTCTTCAATTTGCGTAACATTATGAAATTGTATATCCGTTTTCGGCTAAAATACTCAACGCCCGTTCAAAATTTTCTTCTTTCACAAGAATATAATCCGTATTGTATGTGGATACCGCAAAAATTCCTATTTTATTTTCGGCAAGTATTCCCGATAATTCAGACAATATCCCTGTCAGCGAAAAATCAAGTGTTCCTGTAATATAAAAGCCTTTCCAGCCGTCTTCTCTCGCAGTAGTGTTATTTGGAGTTTTGCCCGTTTCACACACAACAGATATTTCCTCGTAAGTTCTGCCTATGAAATAAAAGTCATCTGACAAATTGATGTCACTGACTGACGCAACCTTGCATACTGTCAATTTACAGTCAAGTTTTTTCAGTTTCATTCTTTACCCTCATCAAAGATTCCAATATTCTTGATATTTTTCTTCTCTATATTCTTCAAGTGCCCTTTTTTCATCAAAATCAGGAACACTTCTTCTTAAACTTTCAAGAGTTTCAAAGGCTTCATCTCTTATTTTTTGTTCATCATCTTTAACAGGATATATTTCACGAAACATTGCAATAAACCCTTTCAGTTGTTCTTCATTCAACTGTTCAAAAATCTGATATGCCATTTCTCTTGTACTCATATAAAACACTTCTTTCTGTCAGAAATTAAAGTCGTTTTCCCAGTCTATATCCGCTATCGGTAATGTAGGACTTGCCGTCTGTGCAGGAGGGGGCGGAGGTGCAACAGGCTGTACAGGGGCAACTGTCGGCTGTGATGTCGGTCTGCTTAAATTTACTTTCGGTGCGGTTGTCTGTGCAGGCGGTGTATGTGTCACCGTTGTATCTACGGGAGCGGAACTGTTCTGTATAGAACCCTGCTGTGTCACCAAATCTACACCCGTCAGCGTTACCAATTCTATCTGCTTTGCCAATATTACCGTATTTTTCGCCTCGTATATATTGCTTTCATTTTCCGTAAATTCAAGCAAAACTCTCTTGCACTCAGGGCTTAATGCACCTTCCTCTATGGCAATTCCCGCTCTCGTGGAGTGCTTGAACCATTTATTCTGCTTCAAAAGTGCAAGCTGTTCCGGATACAAGCCCATATCTGACGGCTTGCCGTCTGTCATAAATATTATCAATGGTGTATATGCACCTGCCGTTGAGCTTAAAAATGCTCTTTGTGAAAGTTTTTCATTGAGTGCCGCAAACGCCATGCCGTAATTTGTACCGCCATATACCTGCTCTATGTCATTATATTTATATGTAGATACAGGCTCGGGCTGTGCCGTTCTCCAATTCGCTCTCGTTGAAAATTCCAATACAGCCACTTTTATTTCCGCTGATGTATTGCCCTTTTCACGCTTTTTCAATTCGGGAATAACATTTCTGATAGCGTCATTGACTGCACCTATTCTTGCACCTCTCATACTTCCCGATATGTCTATGACAAAAAATACCACCATTGCACGCTTTTTCAAGTTTGTTACAATGTTAGCCACATCGGGTGTGGGTGTCGGCTGCTGTTTTACATCTACTCCTGTTTCAAGGCTGTCAAAGTCCCCGAAATCAAATGAATCCAAATCCAAACTAAAATCTGCCATTCTCTTTCACCTGTCTTTATATCAAATATTTTTCTTTCAAAATTTCTATTTCTTTATCGGATATACCCAAAAATTTGATATATCCCATCACTGAACCGTATTTTTCTTTGAGATGGGCAAGGGCTTTTTTCATAGGTATTTCCGAAACTCCGTCCATTAAAAGTACCGCTTTTTCCGCAACTGTTTCATCATTTGTCTTTTGAAGAAAATATTTCCTCGTCTTTGCAATCCTCTCTGCATTATATTCATTTGTAAGAAGATAATCTTTGATAATCGTTTCTTCATCAACTCCCAATGCAGACAATATCAGCAGTGCACCAAGTCCCGTTCTGTCCTTACCGCTCGTGCAGTGCCACAATACTGCACCTTTCGCCTTGATGAGAATTTCAAGAAATTTCTGATAGCCGTTTTGTCCAACTGCACTTTCCAAAAACGTGATATACATATTTTCTCCGAATATGCCCAAATTTTCCGCTGTTTCAATGAATTGCAGAAATTCCTCCGTACTCATCTCAAACAATCCGCCTTTGTCGGCTTGCTCTCCAAGTTCACTGTCATCTATAATATTGACATGGTGATACTCTGCACCATCGGGTACATTTATTTTCACTATTTCCATATTCATACGGAAATCAATTATATCACTTACATAATATTTACTTTCCAAAATATTTTTATCTTCATCGGATATGTTATCAAGCCTGCCTGCACGCAACAAAACTCCACTTTTAACTGTTCTGCCGTCAACGGTCTTATATCCCCCAAGCTCACGGGCATTCGTTACGCTTTTCAACTCCACTCTCAACTCTCCACACTCCACTCTCATCAAAAGACTTTTGCTTTGATATTGCCGAAATCTATGATAATCCCCGGTATCAACGGCACAAAGCCTTTCGGCTGTACGGCAACAGGCTCTTTATTCGGTATCATAAGTGTCCATGTGTTATTGGTGAGATTTCCCAAGCCATATACATTTTTATCCCTCTGGCTTGCACGTACAAGCCCTGCCACTGTACAATAATCTTCACTGAATTTATCCGTCTGGCACTGATATAATACACTGTCGGGGGCTAATGCAATAATATTTTCCTCTGTCCTCAAAAGCCTGCACTCTTTCGGCACGCTTTCGGGATTATATGCATTTACAAACTGCTCTCTGCCGTCAATTTTTACAAGCATTCCCCTTGCTCGAACAAGCACCTCTATCCACTGCAATTCTGTAATACGGCTGTCAATGTCTTTCAAACCGTCTGTAAATGCCTTTGTAAATGCCGCTTTCAAATCGGGCGGGAACATATTCCAGCGGCTTATTACATTCGGGTGTGCCTCGGGGTCGGGGCGGTTCATGTCATTCTTCGGGTCATATACAAATATCGGACTTTCACCGAACAGCTTCGCACCCATCTGGTCTGTAAGCGGAAATCTTATTGTATATTGTCCCTCCAAGGGGTGGTCTATATAGAACAGTCTGAAAAGTATGACTGCAAGAGAAAATCTGTCTGTATGGGTATTCGGTCTTGACTTGTCAAGGACAACTTCGGGTGCCATGTATTTCGGCATTCCTTTTACTCCCAAATTCACTCCATACGGGGCTACATTATCATTGTCGCATATCAATACATTTCCTGTATCGGGGTCTATAAAGAAACTGCCCTCGTTCAAGTCCTGATAACTGTAACCTCTGCTGTGCAGAATGCGGAAACTTTCTGCCAAATTCAAAGCGGCTTTAAAAAGCAAATCCCAGGATTTAAACCTTACATCTCCAAGCAAAAACTCTCCGTATTCTTTATAATTCTGCGGTCTTAACGGCATGATATAGCCGAATTTTCCCTTGATTTTTTCGGTAAGGGCAACCGCCCATAAAAAATTGTCATTCGGCTTTCCCATTCTCACGTTATGAGCAAGATTTTGATAAAATGCATCTGTCATCGGTATCTTACTGTACCACTTCAATGCATATTCTTTTCCGTTGTACTCTACTCTATATACTTCGCCCTGTCCGCCCTCTGCTATATAATTGATAATTCTTGCCTGCGTGCCTGAATTTGCAATCCTTATCATTTCTCCGTTTCTCAATGTCGGCAAGATATTCTCCCCCTTTTTTCAATCATATTTCATATATTTATTTTAATATTTTAACTATGCTTTGTCAACGTTTTTTATTTTCTCTCAATTCTTTATTGACATCAATTTATTTAAATAGTATAATTTTTCTATAAAATATACGGAGGTTTTTACTATGTGGATAAGAACTCAGGACAAAACTAAAATTGTCAATACCGACCATGTTCAGATTATGACGACTTCAAAAAGCTATGGCGTGCAGGACGCTGACGGCAAAGCTTTGACTTCTGCCATCATCTTTCAGCCAATTCAAGGGAGTGTTATCTCTATGGGAGTATATCACGATATCGACGAATCTTATGCAATTATGGACAAAATTATGGATTTTATCGCTTCGGGTGAAAAAACCGCTTTTCAAATGCCCGATGCCAATTCTTAAAGGAGGAATTTTCTGTGATACGAACTTTGGCAAAATGTATCCGTGAATACAAACTTGCCGCTTTTTTAACGCCCGTTTTCATTTTATGCGAATCTCTGCTTGAAGTCTATCTCCCTTACAGAATGGCAGATATGATAGATTACTTCGGCATAGAAAATCCCGAAATGAAACAAATTATTTTAAAAGGCATTATCCTGCTTGGAATTGCCTTTGCATCTCTTATTTTCAGTGCCTTTGCCGGAAAATATGCCGCTGTCGCTTCTGCGGGATTTGCAAAAAATCTCCGTCACGATATGTTCTATAAAGTGCAGACATTCTCTTTTGCCAATATAGACAAATTCTCTGCCGCAAGTCTTGTTACAAGAATGACCACTGACGTCACAAATATTCAAAACTCTTTTCAAATGATTCTCAGAATGGCTGTGCGTGCACCCTCTATGATGATTTTTGCAATGATAATGTCTTTCAAGGTAAACTATTACCTTTCATGGATATTCGTTATCTTTATCCCCGTCATTGCCCTCGCTTTATTTATTATCATTAAATTTGCACACCCCATTTTTACCAAAGTTTTCAAAATTTATGACAAACTCAATAATATCGTGCAGGAAAATCTGCACGGCATAAGAGTGGTAAAATCCTTTGTGCGTGAGGAACACGAAACAGAAAAATTTAAAAGCATTTCCCAACAGATATATGACAGCTTCTCAAAAGCAGAAAAAATGATTGCTTTCAATATGCCCGTCATGCAGATTTGTATTTACTCCTGTATCATGATTATTTCATGGTTTGCTGCACAGTTCATTGTTGACGGCACTATGACAACAGGCGAACTTGTCAGCATGATGACTTATATTATGCAAATTCTTATGAGCCTTATGTTCCTCTCCATCATCATGGTCATGGTCGTTATTTCAAGAGCCTCTGCGGAACGTGTTTCGGAAGTCCTTAATGAAAAACTTGACCTCACAAACTGTGATGAGCCTGTTAAGGAAATTCCCGACGGCTCTGTAAAATTCGAAAACGTCAGCTTCAGCTATGCCAAAGATGAAGAAAAACTTTGTCTTAAAGATGTCAATATAGAAATAAAATCGGGCGAAACTGTCGGCATTATAGGCGGTACGGGTTCTTCCAAATCTACTTTTGTACAGCTTATCCCACGCCTTTACGACACTACAAAAGGTACTGTCTATGTGGGCGGTCTTGATGTCAAAAAATATGATATAGAATCCCTGCGTGACAGCGTGGCTATGGTTCTTCAAAAAAATGTGCTTTTTTCGGGCACGGTAAGCGAAAATCTCCGCTGGGGAAATGCCAATGCCACAGATGAAGAACTTGTGGAAGTCTGTAAGCTTGCACAGGCTGATGACTTTATACAGAATATGCCCGACAAATACAATACCTACATAGAACAGGGCGGTACCAATGTTTCGGGTGGTCAGCGTCAGCGTCTTTGCATTGCGAGAGCCTTGCTTAAAAAGCCTAAAATCCTCATTCTTGACGATTCCACGAGTGCCGTTGATACAAAAACAGATGCACTTATCCGAAAGGCTTTCCTTGAAAAAATCCCCCACACTACCAAAATTATCATTGCACAGCGTATTTCCTCCGTTCAGGACGCAGACAAAATAATTGTTCTTGACAACGGTGTTATCAATGCTGTCGGAAATCACGAACAACTCCTTAAATCCAATAAAATCTATCAGGAAGTGTTCTATTCACAGCAGAAAGGAAGTGTTGAACAATGAATGCAAAAGGCGGTGCAAAAGTTCCAAACGGCAAACGTGGATTTGCCCCCCCTCCCAAAATGTCAAATCCCATGCCTACTGTAAAGCGTCTTATGTCCTACATGAAAAACTATAAAGGCAGATTTATCTTTGTACTTATCTGCATTCTCATAAGTGCAGGGGCAGGCGTTGTAAGCTCCTCTTTCATACAAATCTTAATTGACAACTTCATTACCCCCATGATTAAAAATAAAAGCCGTGATTTCAGCGGACTGCTCTCCGCTATGGCTGTTATGTGCGTTATCCTCCTTTTAGGCGTTATTGCAACTCTGCTTTATAATGTCATTATGGTAACCATCTCTCAGGGCATTCAGAAAAAAATCCGTGATGAAATGTTTGAGCATATGCAGAAACTCCCTGTCAGATTCTTCGACACAAACACTCACGGTGACCTTATGAGCCGTTATACAAACGATACGGATACCCTCCGTCAAATGCTCTCTATGAGTATTCCTCAGATGTTTTCTTCCCTCATCACTATCGTTACTGTATTCTTCGCTATGATTACACTCAATTTCTGGCTGACTTTATTCGTTCTTCTCTTTGTCGCAATTATGATGTTCATTACAAAGAAAATTGCGGGAAACAGTGCAAGATACTTTATCAAACAACAGCAACAGCTTGGTGATGTGAACGGCTATATTGAAGAAATGATAAACGGTCAGAAAGTTATTAAAGTATTCTGCCACGAGGAAAAAACAAAAGAAATCTTTGACAAGAAAAATACAGACCTCTGCGACAGTGCCACCAATGCCAATACTTTCGTTAATATCCTTATGCCCGTTATGAACAATCTCGGCAATATTCAATATGTCTTGATTGCTATCGTCGGGGCGGCTCTCGCTATCTACGGCATAAGCCCTGTATCTCTCGGTACAATAGCCGCTTTTCTCGCACTTTCCAAAAACTTTACCCGCCCTATCGGTGAAATCTCCAACCAATTCAATTCCATCATCATGGCTCTTGCAGGTGCGGAACGTATTTTTGCCCTCCTCGATGAAGAAGTTGAACAGGATAACGGCTATGTCACCCTTGTCAATGCCAAATACGACAAAGACGACAATCTTATTGAAACCGATGAACGTACAGAAATGTGGGCTTGGAAACACCCTCACGGTGACGGTACTGTTACTTATACAAAACTCTGCGGTAACGTTGTTATGCATGATGTGGATTTTGGCTATGTCCCCGAAAAAATCGTTCTCCACAATGTATCTCTTGATGCCGTTTCGGGTCAGAAAATTGCCTTTGTCGGTGCTACGGGTGCAGGCAAAACTACTATTACCAACCTCATCAACAGATTTTACGATATTGATGACGGAAAAATCCGCTATGACGGCATTAACATCAACAAAATTAAAAAAGCCGATTTGAGAAAATCTCTTGGAATAGTCCTCCAAGATGTACACCTTTTCACAGGTACTGTTATGGAAAATATCCGCTACGGCAAACTTGACGCAACCGATGAAGAATGCATTGCCGCTGCAAAGCTTGCCAATGCCCATAACTTTATATCACGTCTGCCCGACGGCTACAACACCGTTATTACAGGTGACGGTGGTCAGCTTTCACAAGGTCAATGCCAGCTTATCTCCATAGCAAGAGCCGCTGTTGCAGACCCCCCTGTTATGATTCTTGACGAGGCTACTTCAAGCATTGATACCCGTACAGAAGCCCTCGTTCAAAAAGGTATGGACGGCTTAATGTACGGCAGAACTGTCTTTGTTATCGCTCACCGTCTTTCCACTGTTCAGAACTCCGACTTAATCATGGTTCTCGAAATGGGCAGGGTTATCGAAAAAGGCACTCATGACGAACTTATTGCCCAAAAAGGCAAGTATTACCAACTCTATACAGGTGCATTTGAATTATCTTAAATATAAAAAGCAGTTTTCCGTAAAAAGAAAACTGCTTTTTTCAAGACAGCAAGAAAGGATTTTTTTATCATGACTCTTACAGATATTTTTGAACTTCAAAAAGAAATCTCCCAATGCCAAAACCCCTCCGATATACAAAAACTCTTTGACGACAACGGAGAGGACTGTGACATAAAAACTGCCGAATTGATACTCAATTCAACATCAAAATTCACCCTTTCCGAACAGAATGACGCTTTTATCAATTCCAAACTCATTTTCTGCCCCGACTGCAAAAATTCCCTCCCCGACAAAATTTTAAGCAGTGCCGTTGAAATCATCTCCATGAGCGATATGATACATTTCGGGTGCTGTGAATGCGGTACTATGTGGAATATTGAAAGCAAACATCACGGTAAAGATTCTTTATATATCATCTAAACAACGTGAGTTCGATGTAACTGAAAAATATTCTGACAATTATGAAATTAAGTATGTCATTCCGAACGAAGTGAGGAATCTTTGAAAGATTCTTCGTCGCTAAACAAAAAAGCAGTTTTCTTTTTACGGAAAACTGCCTTTTCTTTTATCAAGTGTTATTTAATGTATCTGCCATAAATTTGCTCGGCTTTTTCGGCTTTTCGGGCTTTATTTTTTTACCCCTCAATTTTCTTGCCTCAACCGCTATCTTTTTATTTTCGGGTGCAAAATTTCCCGTCACTTTCTCAAATACTTCATCATCTTCTATCGAATTCAGCAAAATATATGTGATTATTCCCTTTACATCAAGGTCGCCTGCGTCATACAATTCGGAAAGCGTCTTTGAAAACTTCTCCACCGCACCTTTATTCAGCGTCTTTACATATTCCCTGAATTTCGGCATTATCTTTTCATCTGCAAAGGTTATTCCCCTAAAACTCTCGTAATGTGCTTTTTCATACGCTATCTCGTCACGCAGTTCGGGAAAATATCCTACCATTCTGTTTGCAAAAAACAACGGGTCACTTGTACTTTCACCGTCTTTTTTGGATTTTTTCTGCTTCTGAACGGCAACCTGCTTCGGTCCTCTTATCGTTTCCGCAAAATCCTCTCCTATATTCTCCGCATCTCTTGCAGTATCTGTTTCGGGGTCGAAAAGCCATGTTGCAATGGTTTTCCATGTATTGTCAGGCTCTCCGTCCTCCATTTCGCATGAACGCAACAATATCCTTTTCTTATCAAAATAATATACTATGCTGTATGCTACATTCCCTGTGTAAAGAGCTGTCATTTCCTTTGCATTATCGGCTACACTCTGCTTTTGATAGCCCTTTGCCAAAAGTACTCTTTCCACTTTGCCTGTAATTATCTCAAACGCTCTTTCTAATTCCATTTTTCTCACTCCATAAAAATAATATCTCTATTATACTATATCTTTTTCAATTTGTCACGCATTTTTTTATGGAAAACTGTTGCGAAAATCCTTTAATCATTGTATAATTAACACGAATGATAAAAGAAGAAAGGATTTTTTACTATGAAACTCATTACCAAAATAGTGGAGGGTGCTAAGGATATTCTCCCTGCCGACAGCTATAAATGGCAGTTCGTGGAAGATATTATGCGTAAACAGGCTTTGTCCTACGGCTTTAAGGAAATAAGAACGCCTGTTTTTGAGCATACCGAACTTTTTGAAAGAGGCGTGGGCGATACTACCGACGTTGTTCAGAAAGAAATGTACACTTTCAAAACAAAAGGCGACAAGTCCATTACTCTCAAACCCGAAGGTACGGCAGGTGCGGCAAGGGCTATTCTTGAAAACGGTGTCTATAATGACGGATATCCTATCAAGGCATATTATATAACCCCTTGTTACCGATATGAAAGAGCACAGAAAGGCAGACAGCGTGAATTTCACCAGTTCGGTCTTGAAGTCTATGGTGCAGGCTCATACTTTGCAGATGCAGAAGTCATCTGTGCCGCCAAATCCGTTTTCGACAGGCTCGGTGTGAAAAATATCTCTCTGGAACTCAATTCAATAGGCTGTAAAAACTGCCGTCCCAATTACCACAAGGCTCTCAAAGAATATTTTGCAAGCCATATAGATGAATTATGCGATACCTGCCGTTCAAGGCTTGACAAAAACCCTATGAGAATACTCGACTGCAAAAGTCCGATTTGCTCGGAAATTGCCAAAAATGCCCCTGTTGTACTCGACTATCTCTGTGAGGAATGTCAGGAACATTTTGACGGTGTCAAAAAATGCCTTGATTCCGCTGATGTTACATATACAATCAACCCTCAAATTGTAAGAGGTCTTGACTACTATACAAGAACAGTTTTTGAATTTGTTTCCAATAATATCGGTGCACAAGGTACTGTCTGCGGTGGCGGTCGCTATGACGGTCTGATGGAAGAACTTGGCGGTCAGCCTACTCCCTCTCTCGGTTTCGGCATGGGTATCGAAAGGCTTTTAATGGTTCTTGAAGAAAACAACATCGAAATCCCAAAACCGCCTGTTTGTGACCTCTATGTCATCGGCTTGGGCGATAATGCAAAAATGAAAGCCTTTAATATAGTACAAGGTGTCAGAAATTCCTCTCTGATTGCGGAAACCGATATTGTCGGCAGAAATCTCAAAAAACAGATGATGTATGCAAACAAAATCAATGCCAAATTCACTATGGTCATAGGCGACAGCGAATTGGAAAACAACAAGGCTAAACTTCGCAATATGGCTACAAAAGAAGAAAAAGAAATTTCCCTTGACGAAAATTTCTTCACGGAATTTTTCTCGGCATACACCGAAAACGAAAATCAATCACTTTTTAATATTATCAATGAAATGTAAAGGAAGTAATGACAATGGCAGAATTTATGACAGGCTTGAAACGCACAAACTATTGCGGTGAACTGCGTTCGGGCGACATCGGCAAAGAAGTTGTTTTATGTGGCTGGGTACAGCGTCAGCGTGACCTCGGACAGCTTATCTTTATAGACCTCCGTGACAGAACGGGCATTATTCAGCTTGCCTTTGACGATACAACAGACAGAACTGTTTTTGACAAGGCTTTCTCTGTACGTTCAGAATATGTCCTTGCTGCAAGGGGTGTTGTACGTGAGAGAAGTGCAAAGTCAAACAAAATCCCTACGGGCGACATTGAAATTGAAGTAAAGGAACTTCGTATTCTTTCCGAATCCGAAACAACTCCTTTTGAAATTATCGACAACTGCCCCACAGCAGAACTCACAAGGCTCAAATATCGCTACCTCGATTTACGCAGACCCGAATTACAGAAAAATATTATTTTCCGTCACAAAGTCGCAAAAGTCACCCGTGACTACTTTGATGAAAACGGCTTTATTGAGCTGGAAACTCCCATGCTCATCAAATCCACTCCCGAAGGTGCAAGAGATTTCCTCGTACCGTCAAGGATTCATAAAGGCTCTTTCTATGCCCTCCCCCAATCTCCCCAGATGTACAAACAGCTTTGCATGGTTGCGGGATTTGACAGATATATGCAGATTGCAAGATGTTTCCGTGATGAAGATTTGAGGGCAGACCGTCAGCCCGAATTTACTCAAATCGACCTTGAAATGTCTTTCGTTGATATGGAGGACGTTCTTCAAATCGGTGAGGGCTATATTAAAAGACTTTTCAAAGATGTTATGAATATCGACATTCCCACACCGTTCCCCAGATATACATATAACGAAGTTATGGAACGTTTCGGCTCTGACAAACCCGATACACGTTTCGGCATGGAAATCTTTAACATCTCCGAAGAAGTCAAAAATACGGAATTTGTGGTATTCAAAAACGCTCTTGCCAACGGTGGAAGTGTGCGTGGAATTACCGCCAAAAATGCCGTCAAGACCTATACAAGAAAAGAAATTGACAAGCTTGTTGAATTTGTAAAAGGCATTGGTGCAAAAGGTCTTGCATGGATTAGATGGACTGATGACAGCATCTCTTCAAGCTTTGCAAAATTCATGAGTGAAGACGAAATGCAGGCTATCCTTACAAAAGCAGGTGCCGAAAAAGGTGACGTTGTTCTTATCGTTGCAGACGGTGATGACAATACCGTTTTGTCAACGCTCGGTGCAGTCCGTACAGAATGTGCAAAGAAACTCAATGTTATCAAAGACGGCTATAATTTCCTTTGGGTAGTCAAGTTCCCGTTCTTCGAGTACGACAAAGAAAGCGGTGAGTGGCTTGCCATGCACCATCCGTTCACCTCTCCCACCGATGATTGTATGGATAAGCTCGACGGCAACAAAGGCGAAGTTTATGCAAAAGCTTATGACATGGTTCTCAACGGAATTGAACTTTCTTCAGGCTCTATCAGAATTACAAACCCCGATTTGCAGAAAAAAATGTTTGAAATGCTCGGTCTGAGTGACGAAGAAGCTTATGAAAAATTCGGCTTCTTAATGGACGCTTTCAAATTCGGTGCACCCCCTCACGGTGGTATGGGTATCGGTCTGGACAGACTTGTTATGCAAATGCTTAAAGCACCTACTTTGAGAGATGTCGTATTGTTCCCGAAAGTGCAGAACGCAAGCGAGCCTATGACAAATGCCCCCGCAGGCGTTGACAAACAGCAGTTGATTGACCTTGGAATTGAAGTCATAAAAGAATAAATCAAGAGTGGAGTGTGGAGAGTTGAGAGTGGAGCGTTTTTTTGTCGTCCACTTTACACTCTCAACACTCCACTCTAATAAAAGTTGGAGATATTTTCTATGAATAAAAAAATCAAGTCCGACTTTTTAAAAGGACTTTTTGACGGCATACCCATATTTTTAGGCTATTTATCGGTATCATTCGGATTTGGTATCATGGCAGTCAGTTCGGGGTTAAGCGTTTTGGAGGCTTTCATGATTTCACTGACAAATCTCACTTCCGCAGGACAGGCTCAAGGCGTTGCCGTCATTGCCGCAGGCGGTACTTTAATAGAAATGGCTGTCGTGCAGTTCGTCATTAACATAAGATATGCATTGATGGGACTTTCCCTTTCACAGAAACTTGACACAAAATTCACTCTCCCTCACAGATTTCTTGCCGCTTACGGAATTACAGATGAAATATTTGCCCTCTGCTCCACAAAGGAAACTCCCCTTAAACCAAATTATATGTACGGTGTTATCGCTGTATCAACTTTCGGATGGGTGCTCGGCACGTTTTTGGGCGGTGCGGCAGGTACGCTCTTACCCGAAAACATTACTGCCGCTCTCGGCATTGTCCTTTACGGAATGTTTATTGCAATCATCGTTCCGCCCTCACGCAAATATAAAAGCGTTCTTTTTGTCGTGGGAATTGCCGCACTTTTCAGCGTGATTTTCAAATATCTTTTACCGTTCATATCGGGCGGTTTTGCCGTAATTATTTCGGCAATCCTTGCCGCTGTATGCGGTGCTTTGCTATTTCCCCAAAAGGACGGTGAAAATGAATGAGTATCGCCATTTACATAGCCGTTATGGCAATCGTCACATATCTTATCAGAGCGTTGCCTTTTGCATTTTTCAGAAAAAAGATAAAGTCAAAATTTATCAAAAGCTTTTTATATTACGTTCCGTATGCCGTATTGAGTGCCATGACCATTCCCGCAATCTTTTACAGCACAGGAAACATATATACATCTATTGCAGGAACTGTTGCCGCACTTGTATTAGCCTATTTCAATCTCCCTTTGATAGTCGTATCCCTTGCGGCTGCCTTGACAGCCTTCCTTACAGGACTTATAATGTAAGTGTGGAGTTTGGAGAGTGGAGAGTGGAGCAACTGCAAATCCGAATTTTTTGCCGAAAACAAGTCAACTTCACTCTCCACTCTTCACTCTCAACACTAAAATGAAAGGCGGTATTGTTATGAAAAAGATGTTCAAAATTTTGCTCGGTGCATTGGCTGTTGCAGGAATAAGTGCATTGGTATTGAGTGCCTGTCACGTCAAGTCGGAAAGCCAGATTGTCAGATATGCCAATCAGACTTTCGGCAGTGCCGAACTTGTTTCCACTCAGAATACCGAAAATGGCGACAGAACCTGCATTTTGCGTGATAAGCAATATGGCTTTGAGTACTATGTAAAAAGCGAAATGCATGACATCAATATTGACGGCTCGAAATTCGGCAGTACCGAAAGCACCGACAGCGATTTCAGTTCAAAATATATTAACCTGCTTAAAAGCACCTGTCAGGCACAGTTTGATGAAATCGCACAAACAGACCGTATTGAGATAAGCTATGACGGCTTATTTGATTTCATGAAAATAAAATGCACTGCCGAAAAAAGCAACTTCCTTGAAACTGCCGAAAAAATCTCCGATATGATAATTTCCTTTGATACCAGAAAATATTATAAAAATCAGCATTTCGGCATTTATGATATGAATGACAAACGTCTTGGCTCTTACTACATACATGAAAAAAAATGGGTTGATGCTGATGATGAATATGACTATATTTATATCAATGAGGCGAAACAGGTCAACCGCAAAGCCGAATTTGTGAGAAAAGAAAAAATGCTCTTTAAAGATACA
>ONIF01000082.1 GCA_900317795.1 uncultured Eubacteriales bacterium
CCGTTTGCAACGGAGATAGTTCACCAGACTGTTGAGGATTCAAAGTATTTTTCCAGAGGCACGGTAAATGACGCTTACGAAACGGACAGATATATTTCCGCAAGACCTATCTATTATAACAGCAAGAGTGATGTAATGGGAATTGTAATCGTCACATCAAGCACCGACGATATAGCGTCTTTTACGGATATGGTAATGAGATTGTTTATCCTTTCGGCTATTGCAACCCTGTCGATCTCCATTCTTGCAATAGGAATTTTCTCCTATAATCTTGTCAAGCCCCTTAAACAAATGGCACACGCTGCAAGGCATTTCGGAAAAGGTGATTTCAGTGTCCGTGTAAACGTCACAAGTGATGATGAGATAGGCGAATTGGCAAGGTCATTCAATAATATGGCGGAATCGCTTTCGGCATCAGAGAATGTCCGAAGAAGTTTTATTGCGAATGTGTCGCATGAACTGAAAACCCCCATGACGACGATTGCAGGCTTTATTGACGGAATACTTGACGGCACCATACCCGAAGAAAAACAGAAGTATTATTTGAACATCGTATCCGAGGAGATAAAGCGTCTTGCAAGGCTCGTGAGGTCAATGCTTGACTTGACAAGGCTCGACAGCGGTGAAATGAAGCTAAATTATCAGAAATTTGATTTGCTTTCGGTTCTGGTTACCATTATCATCACTTTTGAGCAGGAGATTGAAAGAAAGCATATTGAAATAAAAGGGCTTGACGAAATTTCTCCCAAAATGGTTTACGGTGATAAAGACCTGATACATCAGGTAGTTTATAATCTGATAGAAAATGCCGTGAAATTTACCAATGAAAACGGTTATATAGAATTTGCCATAACGGAGGATTCGGAACAGACAAATTTTGTCGTGAAAAACAGCGGAACAGGTATCAATCAATCTGAAATAAGTCTTGTTTTCGACAGGTTCTATAAAACGGACAAGTCCAGAAGCAAAGATAAAAAAGGTCTCGGACTTGGATTGTATCTTGTCAGAAGTATCATTCGTATGCACGGGGGAGATATCAGTGCTAGGAGTGAATACGGCAAGTACTGCGAGTTTGATTTCTACATACCGAAAAAGCAGACCGACAATAAAAAAAGTCTGCCTTCATAAAAGGGGGGCGAAAAATGGAAGACTTGAAAGAAGAAAGTGCCATACCTCAGGAAAACGGATATACAGGGAATTTTATGCCGTATGATTTCGAGAGATATTATGATATGATGCCGAAAAGAAAAAGAGGAAACGGAATAAAAGCATTATTGTGGTTTTCTTCGGTTTTTATGGTGCTTATATCGGCAGTTATCATCGCTATGGGAATGGCAGGCTCAAAGGGAATAAGCTTTACTTTTGAAATTGATGAAAGTGACGGTCTGCCGTCAAACAGGTATTCCCAGACATCTTATGCAACCAATACGGATATATCCGACGCTCCCGATGTTTCGGCAGATATAAACGGTCCTCAGATTTCCGTTACAAAAACGGAAAATGATGTTTCCGAAACAAACAGTGCCAATACTGCATATAAAAATGCCTCTCCGTCTGTCGTGAATATCACATCGTATGAGGCAGGCACGGATTATGCACTTACCAAATCGGGCGACGGCTCGGGTATTATTATCACTTCGGACGGGTATATATCCACCAACAGCCACGTTGTCAATGACAGTATGGACACGGGTGTTATGATAACACTCTTTGACGGCTCACAGTATCTCGGAACGGTCATAGGAATAGATAAAAAAACAGACCTTGCCGTTGTAAAAATAGATGCGGAGGGGCTGAAACCCGGTCAGTTTGCGGATTCCGAAAAAATATATGTCGGACAGGACGCTTATGCAATAGGCAGTCCGGGCGGTGCAAAGTTTTCAAACTCCCTTACAAAAGGCACGGTTTCCGCTGTCAACAGGATAGTTTCGGGCGGATATGTGAAATATATCCAGACAGATGCGGCTATCAATCCGGGCAATTCGGGCGGTGCTTTAATCAATTCCGACGGCTATGTGATAGGCGTGAATACAATCAAATTTGTGGGTACGGATTATGAGGGCATGGGCTTTGCCATTCCAAGCAATCAGGTGGTTGAAATAGTGAATGAGCTTATCAAATACGGAAGTATAAAAAGCCGTGGCACTATCGGCATAGAGGGGAAAAATTGCAGCCTTTATGAATCAAAAATAAAGAATGTCCCTCAGGGTATAATTATCACCAAAATCTATGTTACAAGCCCCCTCTATACAAGTCCCGCAAGGGAAAATGATATTATCACTGCCATAAATGGAGTAGTTATCACAGATTTTGCGGAGCTGATTGATGAACTCAGAAAGTTCAAGCCCGGTGATGAAATCACTTTGACGCTGTTTCATGTTCCCGAAAACAAAAGTGTCCCTCCCGATACTTTTGACGTAACGGTGGAATTGATAAATGATGAATAAAATTTTTGAGTTTATTTGAAATAAACTATTGAAAAATAAGGAAAATTATGCTATAATACTTTTGCGGAAAGATATTTCGTAAATGTTGTTGCTGTTTTGTTTTTTTCATTATCACTTCCTTTTGGCATAAAGTGCAGTCTTGAATGTGGCTGCACTTTATGTTTTAGCAGATGTTATCATTTTTTTGAAAAAATACGTTGACAAAATAGTGAAAAAATAGTATTATTTTGTTAAAAGTGTTTTTTATGTGTCAGGAGGGCTTTTCGGTGGGAAATCTCAGAGATTATCAATATTCCGAACAACAGAGGGAATTTATTGAAACCTCTGTCATTCCGTTTGCCTTTTTCCGTGTAGCCGATGGAAAGGTGAGAACAATACTTGTATCCGACGGTCTTTGTGTATTGCTTGGAGAAAGCCGTGAAGCGTCCGCTTTGTGTCTTGAAAGGGAAATATATGATTTTGTTCACCCCGAAGATGTCGAGGCACTCAGAAAAAAATGCAGGGAGTTCTTTTTCGGCAGCGGTGAGATGAATACATCATTTAAAATAAAGCTGAAAAATGACAGTGATTTTCATAATATATATCTCAGCGGCAAAACAATAAAGTCTGATAAAAATGAAAATCTGTACGTCCTTTGGTACAATGCGGTAGATGTAGGGTATGATTTTCGGAATGAAACGCTTAAAAAGGATTTTGATGAATTTCTTCACGGAGAATCCAATGATATGCCTTTTTATTCATTCGGCTATAAAGGATATACGATATGGAATATTACGTCGGGAAAACTTGTCGCCAATTCGGGAATCGGAAATGCAGAAACGATTCTTGGGAATAAGTTCGGTTATGAAGAATATTACAGTCTGCATAAAGGCTGGCTGACGGAAAGTGAAGATATAGAATATTTTGACAGCCTTTCAACGGAAAATGTTATAAAGAATGATAAAAACGCTGATTTGGGCGAGCATATATTTACATTTGCCTCAAATGACGGTCAAATCAGTATCAAAATATCTGCTTATGCGATGAAGTCGCCCGAAACGGGTGATATATATTTGAAGTTGCAGGCGGAAAACGTGACAGACAGCGTTGTATATGAAACAATGATAAAATCATCTGCAATGGTGTCGGAGTTCATGGCATATATTGACGCAAATGCGGGAAGTGTGTATTTCATTGAGGGCGAAAATAAAGTGAAACTGCCCCTTTCTCAGATGATTTCGATATTTTCCGTCAATCTGGGCTATAATTTCAAGAATGCAGCCCAAATCATCAATTTTATTGAGTACAAGTGCGGTAAAAATTCAAGTGCAACAATCGTAAACAGACTTTCTGCGGAGTGCGTTAAAAGCATAAGAATTGAAGTCATGAACAGAGAGGAAAGAAAATATTTTATATGCGGTTCGGACGTTACGGCACTGATGAAAATGGAAGTCAATTCATATTATGACTCTCTCACGGGACTGCCCGATATGACTTTTTTCCGCACGGTTGCGGAAAACGCTGTTGAAAGAATGAAAAAACAGGATAAAACTCCCGTTTTGGTATATTTTGATTTGCGTGATATGAAAGCCATCAATGAAAAATACAGCTTTGAACGTGGAAACAGCGTGCTTATCAATACAGCCTATATTTTAAGGATTATTTTTGCTGGCGAGCCTGTATCGAGAATGGCAGAGGACCATTTTGTTGTATTGACAGATAAAAAGGGCATAGAACAGCGTCTTGAAAAAGTTTATGAAAAAGTGCTGAAAAATCCCATGAATATCCCCGTTCAGATATGTGCGGGAATGTATATATATAACGGTCAGGAACTTGACATAGATGCCGTATGCGACCGTGCAAGAATTGCCTGCAAAAGTATCAAAGGCGATTACAATATAAAATACAGGATATTCGACAGCAATATGTTCGAGGAGTATCACAAAAGGAGATATATCCTCACACACTTTGACGAGGCACTTGAAAATAATTATATCAAAGTGTATTATCAGCCTATCATAAGATGCCTTACGGGAAATATATGTGATATGGAAGCCCTCTCAAGATGGGAAAAGCCCGACAGGGGAGTGGTACAGCCTGCACAATTCATATCCGTTCTGGAAGAACACAGACTGATACATAAACTTGACTTCTACATGGTAAAGAAAATATGTGAAGACATAGACATGATGAGAACAAAGAATTTTCCGCTTGTTCCCATATCCGTCAACCTTTCGAGAATTAACTTTGAAATGTTCGACGTTGCAGAGGAGGTTATCAAAATCGTTGACAGCTATCGGATACCCCATAAACTCCTTTCTATCGAGATAACCGAAAGTGCATTCATTCACAATCCGTCTTTTCTCAATGAACAGATAAATAAATTCCGTTCCTCGGGCTTTGAAGTATGGATGGACGACTTCGGGAGCGAGTACTCGTCACTCAATACTCTCAGAAAATATACATTTGACCTCATCAAGCTTGATATGGAATTTATGAAGGATTTCGACCTTACCGTAAAAAATTCCTCTCTGCTCAGCGACCTGATAAAAATGATTCAAAAGCTCGGCATTCACACGCTTGCAGAGGGCGTTAATGCAAAGGAAAAACTTCATTTTCTGCGTGACATAGGGTGTGAAAAGGCTCAGGGATTTTTATTCAGCCGTCCCATGCCGTGCGAGTACTTCATAGAAAAATATAACAATCATACGGGACTTGACTATGACGACTTTACTACCATAAATTATTATAATCAGATAGGGGCTGTACGTTTTGATGAGTCCCTGCTTTCCAAAAATCGTATGAATTTGAATGACACATCTTTGGGTATGCCTGCCGCTGTCATAGAGTATCGTGGAGGAAAATTCCGACTTCTCAAAGCCAATGAGGAATACAAGATATTTCTTGACAGAGTGGGTTTGGGCGAACAATGTGAAGACGGCGAGTATAGATTCTGGGACAGACTGCCCTCAAAGGAATTTTTCCATTCAGCCATAAAGTGCCTTGTCACCCACAGCAACGAATTCATATCAGACGACAGAGAGGGAGATTATATCGTATCTGCAAGGCTTATGTGCATATCCTATAAATATTCTCTTGACATGGGTGCATTTGCGGTGGTTGTCGAAAAGTACAGGAAAATCGGTGATGTGAAGTGAAACACAAGTATAAACATAAATTCCCTTTGATATACGTGGTAGTGACAGCAGTGCTTGTGGTGCTTGCGGCACTGCTCGGCTACTATCTTACCAAACGCTATAAAGAAACCATTACCGACACCTATAACACCGCTGTCAGCAATATTTCCGAAAAAATCAATGAATTTCAAGGCGACGTTGCCGACGAAATCTCAAAACTTGAAAATAATGAGGAATGAGGAGTGAGGAATGGTGAAACTTTCATTCCTCATTTATAAAATGGTTGACTTTTAGGGAAATTTATTGTATAATCAAGAAAAATTTTCTTGTGTAAGCGAGGTGTATTGTAAGTGCAGAAATATGTATGTGATGTGTGCGGATATGTGTATGACCCCTACATTGGTGACGAGGATAACGGCATAGCTCCCGGTACGGCTTTTGAGGATATTCCGGAAGATTGGGTATGTCCGTTGTGCGGAGTTGACAAGAGCAACTTCTCGGCAGAATAATTGATTTGGAGGAAAAGCAAAAAACATTTTGTTTTTCCTCTTTTTATTTTGGGGTGATTATATGAAACTTTGGAACGGACGGAGGTATTATTCGCTTGACTGCTGTTTGAAAGAGCGTTTCGGTGAAAAGCTGTATAAGCTGTCACTTAACGGAGGAATGACCTGTCCCAACCGTGACGGGAAAATTGCGACAGGCGGTTGTATATTTTGCAGTGAGGGCGGTTCGGGGGAATTTTCCGCTCCCCCTGCCGACATTCAAAAACAGATAGATTATGCAAAATCCCTGGTGAAAGACAAATTCAGCGGAGATAAATATATTGCGTATTTTCAGGCTTATACAAATACTTATGCCTCTGTCGAGTATCTTGAAAAGCTTTTCACACCCGTGATAAAAAGAAAGGATATTGCAGTCCTGTCAATAGCAACCCGCCCCGACTGTCTTGAAAGTGATAAAATACAGCTTATATCGGAACTTTCAAAAATAAAGCCTGTATGGGTAGAACTCGGCTTGCAGACCATGCATGAAAAAACGGCTGAATTTATCCACAGGGGCTATCGGCTTGAATGCTATGAAAAAGCCGTTTGCGACTTGAAACAGGTCGGTGCAGAGGTGATTACACATATCATATTGGGACTGCCTTTTGAAAGCCGTGAAGATATGCTGAAAACAGCGGAATATGTGGGAAAATTCACAGATGGAATAAAAATACAGCTTTTGCACGTTCTCGAAAATACAAGGCTTGCCGAAATGTATGCGGAGGGACTTTTTGAAACTTTGAGTGAATATGAATATATATCGCTTGTTTGCGATGTGATAGGCATACTTCCGCAAAATGTCGTGATACACCGCCTAACAGGCGACGGAGATAAAAAACTTTTGATTTCACCAAAATGGAGCGGAGATAAAAGGCGTGTGCTGAATTTGATAAACCACGAATTGAAATCAAGAAATATATATCAAGGGTGTAATTGGATTGACAAAAATTTTGGTGTGTGATATGATTTGCTTAAATGGAAAAAGGGAGGGCTTTTATGCTTCAAATCAAAAATATCTCAAAACAGTACAGAACAGGCGAACTCGTTCAGAATGCATTGAATGACGTAAGTTTGAATTTTCGTGACAATGAGTTTGTTGCCATACTCGGTCCGTCGGGTTCGGGAAAGACAACGTTGTTGAATATAATAGGCGGTCTTGACAGATACGACAGCGGTGATTTGATAATCAACGGCATTTCTACAAAAAAGTATAAAGACAGGGACTGGGATTCTTATCGAAATCATACAATAGGATTTGTTTTTCAAAGCTATAATTTGATTCCGCACCAGAATATACTTTCCAATGTAGAGCTTGCCTTGACGATTTCGGGAATTTCAAAATCCGAGAGAAAGAAACGTGCAAAAGAGGCTCTTGAAAAAGTGGGATTGGGCGACCAACTCCATAAAAGACCAAATCAAATGTCGGGCGGTCAGATGCAGAGAGTGGCGATTGCCCGTGCATTGGTGAATGACCCCGATATACTTCTTGCAGATGAACCGACAGGTGCATTGGACTCCGAAACAAGCATACAAGTCATGGACTTACTTAATGAAGTCGCAAAGGACAGGCTTGTTATCATGGTAACGCATAATCCCGAACTTGCCGAGAAATATGCCAACCGTGTTGTCAATCTTGCAGACGGAAAATTGAAGTGCAGGAAAGCGATAAAGAACCCGAACATAAAAATATGGGCAAGTCGTCAATGTCGTTTATAACGGCTCTTGCATTGAGTTTCAACAATCTTCGTACCAAAAAGGGCAGAACTGTTTTAACCTCTTTTGCAGGCTCGATAGGCATTATAGGCATTGCACTCATTCTTTCCATTTCAAACGGTGTGAATATTTATATTGACAATATTCAAAGAAGTACCATGACATCATATCCTATCAAGATTGAGGAACAGACGATAGATTTAAGCAGTATCATGGAGGCACGGCAGAAATCCGTTAGTTCCGATGAAGTGACGCATGACATGAATGCCGTTTACTCCGATAACACACAGCTGGAAGCCGTTTCAAAGATGTCAACAAGCTTTACGGAAAATGATCTCACGGATTTCAAGAAGTATCTTGATAATCCCGACAGTGAGATACACAAATATATTGGTGACAATGGTATAGTTTACTCTTATGATACCAAGTTTGATATTTATTCTTATGATAAAAATGACACTCTTGTCAATGCAGACGGCTCAACCCTTGTGGATAAAAAACAGCAAAGCAGTCTTTCATTTGGCGGAAAAGAGTTTGCCATGACGGACAGGGCTATGAGTATGGTGGGCGGAGGAAGTAAGATGTTTGAAGAAATTCTCCATGACCCCGACAATTCCACCGTAGGCACGGCTGTAAAAGAAAATTATGATTTGATATACGGAGAGTATCCGACAGCATACAATGAGTTGTTGCTGGTGCTTGACGAAAATAATGAAATACCCATAACGGCACTGTATCAGTTTGGATTTTTGCCGACAGACGAGTATAAAGAGATGTCGAAGAAAATCGAAAAAGGCGAAGAAGTGGAAATTGCAAGCTATCAGCTTTCATACAGTGAGGTATGCGAAAAGGAATTTTATTTAATGCCTGATTGCGACTATTATGTAAAGAACAGGTTTGGAAGATATGACGATATTTCGGAAGATGAGGAAAGTATAAGAAAAAAGCTTGCAAAAGCAGAGGTGCTTAAAATAACGGGCATTGCCAAGCTGAAAGAAAATTCGGAAAATATGCTTATGACAAGCCCGATAGGATATACAAAGCTTTTGACCGACTATATCATTGAATACACGGATAACAGCAGTGTTGTAAAAGCACAAAGGGCTGATGAAAACGTGAATGCAATCACGGGAATGGCATTTGAACCGAAAGACGACAGCGAAAAAGCCAAAGATGCAAGGAAATATATGGAAAGTTTAGGAGAGGCTGATAAGGCGAATATGTATTCGGCATTCATGGCACTGATGGGACAGCCTGCAAAAACTGCCGAAACATCTCAGCAGTCCGAAAGTTCAAAAAGCGGTTCTTTCAGTTTCACTCAGCTTATCAAAATGAAACAGGCACAGTCTGCCACGACTTCAAGTGCAGACAGTATTTCAAAGATATTTGAGGAGTATATGAAAAATGCCGATGAAAAGACGCTTGTTTCTATATATGACAATTATATATCGTCGGGCAGTTATGAAGATAATCTTGAAAAAATGGGTGTTGTAAGCTATGACGCACCGTCATCTATCAGCATATATGCAGACAGCTTTGAAAATAAGGATTTTATTTCAAACTGCATAGAGGACTATAATAATACTGTTTCGGAGGAAAATAAAATCACTTATACGGATTATATAGGCTTGCTGATGTCATCTGTAACGACAATAGTCAATGTTATTTCCTATGTGCTTATCGCATTTGTGGCGGTATCGCTGATAGTGTCGTCTATCATGATAGGCATTATCACATATATATCCGTGCTGGAACGCACAAAGGAAATAGGCATACTTCGTGCAATAGGTGCTTCAAAGAAGAATATTTCACAGGTATTCAATGCGGAAACGTTTATTATAGGACTGTTTTCGGGACTTATGGGAATAGGCATAACACTGCTTTTGCTGATACCCATCAATGAGATAATCCATGCAGCTGCCGACAGCGTGACTGTCAATGCGGTTTTGCCGTTGAACGGTGCAGTGATACTTGTGATACTGAGTGTAATACTCACACTGATAGGCGGTCTTATCCCCTCAAAGAAAGCGGCAAAGAAAGACCCTGTCACCGCTCTCAGAACAGAATAAAAAAACAAGTTCGGCAGAAATTTCTGTCGAACTTGTTTTATGTTTATTCATTTGGAAAAATATTATTTTCAGCCTTTTGAACGCTTTCGGAAACGCTGTCAAGATATTTGAGGGTTTTCATACGGAAGAATATTTTTTCCGCAAGGTCATTGTAATCTATATTTTCGCCTGTACGTATATAATTATGTCCGAAAGTTTCGGTCATGGTATTGTCAACATCGGAGTTGGCAGGGGTACGGCATACGATAATATACTTATCGTTTGCGGACTGATGTTCGATAATTTTTTGACAGTATCTGATGAATTGTTTCAAATTGGAGTAGTGATTGTTATTTCCGAAGATGATAACGGGAATACTGTCCCTGTATTCTTCCGAAACGGAAAATTTGATTTGTGTACCCGAAACGATTTTAACTTCTTCACCGTCTGAACTACGTTTGAAAATATAGGTTCCTTCTTCTTCGGAATGTGAGCGGGAGAGTTTGCCCTCAATACCCTTTACAGTGACCGTGCCGAGAGAGGTATAGGACTGAACGGAGAGTTTTAAGGGACTGCCCGAAATGGTTTTAAGAAGTATTTCAGAGCCTTCTTCACTGCTCGCATTGATGACGCAGTCCCTTGCGGCAAAGACGGTTTCCACGCCAATTCTTGTCATGATAGTTTCAAGACTTTCGTCATGCACCTCGAAATTTGATACGGGCATTTCAAGATATTGCCCTATTATTCTGGGGTATCTTCTGATTTCGTCATTTATCTTTTTGAAAAGTTCGTTATCAAATTCATTGGAAATTGCATCAGACAGAGTACCGTTTCCTGCATACTCGTCACCAAATACGGTAATACTGCCAAAGCTGTTGACGGCATTTTGTATTTCTTCTACATTTTCGGTAATTACCTGTTCATATTCCGTCTGACTTCCATTGGAATTTTGAGAAGTCTGCTGAGATAAAAAATTTTGCAGTTTGTTGTCATTGTAAAGCAGGAATACAAAAAAAGCTACAAGCAAAACTGCAATTACCGAAAGAATGATACCGCCTATATTAAATCGTCTGTCCAAAGCAATCCCTCCACATATTCATAGTAATATGATAGTACAACTTCGGCACTTTGTCAACAGCAAATAATTTTCACTTGACAAAATGCTTGCAAAGAATTATAATATGCCTATAAAAAATATATGGAAGGCAGGGATTGGTATGCAGAGGGCAAAATCTCAGGAACATTTGAAAAATATGCTTTTAACGGCATTGTTTGCGGCAATGATATATGTTGTTACAGCTTTTGTAAAGATACCCACACATCAGGGATATATACACGTCGGTGACGGAATTATCTATATTGCAGCGGCACTTTTGCCGACACCGTATGCAATGGCGGCAGGTGCAATAGGCGGAGGGCTTTCGGACTATCTTTCGGGATATGCAATATGGGTATTGCCGACGGTGATAATAAAAGCATCTCAGGCGGCTCTTTTCACTTCAAAGAAAAATAATATCATAAATAAGAGAAATATAACGGCAGTTGTTTTTTCGGCAGTGGTGTGCGTAGCGGGATATTATCTTGCAGGGGGTATTCTTTACGGCAATTTCGTTGCGGCACTGGCAGACGTACCGACCAATCTCATACAGAGTGCGGCAAGTGCGGCACTGTTTGCATTTCTGGGCATAGTGCTTGACAGAATGGATTTCAAGAGGCATATATAAAAAAATGAGCGATTGAAAAAATCGCTCATTTTTTCATTTTTCTGACGGTTCTGAATTCGCTGATGAGATATTTTCTATTTTTGGTCAGACCGTTATAAAAGCGTACGAAATTTATCAATGGTCTTGTTACCTTATTTTTGTAAAGTTTAGGGTATCTCATATTGTATCTTGCGGGAACGGCAAAAATTCTTTTTGTCCAATATATGAATTTGTTTTTGAAAGAGAAGGTTTGGTTTGAGGAAAGAGCGGATAATTCTAATTTTGCCTTGCTCTCGATTGTGCCGTAAGCACCGGACAAAAAAATGAAATCAAGAAGATTTTTTTCATCATCTTCAAGCAGAGAGAGATTTCCGTTATTTTCGAGAGAGAACAGCTTGTTTGAAATATTTCTGAGTTTTTCTTCTCCATCACTGATTTCAAGCACAGAAAGCTGTTCGGAAATATATGAAAAATTCAGGGGCACATTTTGGAGATACAGATAAATATCGACAAGAGTTCTCAGCCCCGTACCGCCCAGACGAAGATGTTTTACTGCATGAGCTATAAAGTATATATAGAAATCTTCACAGCTTAACCGATATTGATATTTTTGATTTTCGGCAGGGAACATTTTTT
>ONIF01000346.1 GCA_900317795.1 uncultured Eubacteriales bacterium
TTGCAGAGCGAGAAAGAAAGAGCCAACACCGAGCAGAAAGCAAGAGAACAGGCTGAAACCATATCTGCAATGCTGTCTGAACAGGTAGAACAGCTTAAAGCACAGGTTGCTAATCTGACCGCCAAAGCGAATAAGGCTGATGAATTGTACAATGAGCTGTCGAAATTAAAAGTTGTATTCTCGGACAAGGAAAAAGCACTTGCTAATGCTGAAATTGCAAAAGATACAGCCGTCAAATACGCCATAGCCGATACAGCAGGCAAATATCAACGCAAGATTGACGAAATGCAGATTAAAATTGATGATATGCAGACAAAACAGGCTGAACAGCTTGCAATACTTTTTCAAGCAACGGGAAAGGATAATAAGAAGTGAAAATTGAGGTTACGGCAGACATACAAGTGGAAGATTGGCTTTCTCCTCGTCAAAAAAGCTGTTGCAACATCGAGATATGATGAAAGCACAAGCGATTTTTATATCATAGAACGAACGTTAAAAGATAAATAACTATCTTTTTTGATTATAGCAAAATCCCCTCTAAAATTGAGATTTTTGGAGAGGATTTTTTATTTTTCCTTGTTTCTCCCGATTTTGGTTGACAATGATTGAAAAAATGGAAATACAAAAACGGAACATGGGAAAAGCAAGAGCCCCTCCTGAAATTAAAATTTTTCAGAGAAATTGGATACAGTTTTCTATTTGTTATGTTTATACTCTCAATATTAATTATATATATTTTTGTTGATTGTCACCAAAAATAATGTATAAATTTCTAACGGCAAATCACACAAAAGTATATTGTTATTTATAATTAAAAGTGATATTATTTCTGTATCTCAATAATTCAATAATAAGGAGGATTTGTTTTATGAAATTCCTAAAAAGACTTTCGGCTGTTGCTGTCAGTGTAGTTATGATGTTTGGCATTACATCAGTGAATGTGTCTGCGGCTTCTATTACACAGGATGGTCTTGAGGTTTCACTTACCACAGACAAAGAAACCTATTCAAAAGCCGAAAAGATAACCGTAACATTGTCGATGAAAAACACAAACAAATCGGATGTTACAGACATTGCGATGGCAATCATTATTCCAGATGGCTATGAAGTGGCTGACAAAACACAGAATAACAAACAGCTTGACAAGCTTGCGTCGAACGAAACTACCGAGTTGAAAGTGGTATATGCTACAAAGTCAAGCGGTGAAGTCAGTCAGGACAGCCAAATTAGTCAAGAAAGTCAAAAGAGCGAGGTTAGTACCGTAAGTCAAAGTAGTGAAACAATCAGTACTGGTGACACAACAGCTCAACTTGCAATTATAGTTCCAATTGTTGCTTGTTCTTTGGTATTAGTTATATTCGGAATAAGAAAAAAGAAGATAAAAGATTTCTTGTCTATTGCTGTAAGCATATCTGTTATAGGATCTATTATCTCTTACCTTCCGTTTAATGCTAACGCCGTAAAGGAAAATTCTAAGACAATTTCTATATCACAGGCAACAAAGGTTGATAAAAAAGATTTTACCATCAAGGCGAATGTAACCTACTCATATGTAAAAGAAGAAGTATCTCAAGTTTCAGAAGCATCGGAGATGTCAGAAATATCAGAGATATCCGCAAGCGAGGTTGAAGAATACTACAAGGAAAATGCAGAAATTATAGGTGTTGTTGATGTATCTCCTGAAGAAACGTTAAGTGAAGCAGAAGTTACAAAACTTTTGAATGAAAAGGGCTTTACAGATTATCCTATAATCTATAATTATTCGTTATCTGGGGATTTTAATAATGACCAAGAAGGTGATCCTTCTTCTGAAGTTAAACATCCTATGTATGGAACATATTATATATCCAAAAATAATGAGATTTGGTATGTAACTGTTGTTGGCAAGGAAATATATGCTAATCCTTTGTCTTTTAATATTCAGACTGAACGTAAAGTACCGACAATGTTGTCAACGTCAAATACAATTATTAGCTATGATGATGAAAAAGACAGATTGTATACAGTTATTCCAAAAGAAAGTGCAATGATTGTAGTAAAGGTTGACGATATAAATTCCGATGTACTTGACAATTTGACTGTTGAGGAGGTTAATAAACTATGAAAAAAAGAACTTTACGAAAATTATCGATTCTTATGGCATCAATACTTTCCTTTTTGATTTTAGATAATTTTTCTCCCATTAATGCATATGCGTACGGAAAAAATGAGCCGATTATTGTGGTTTCAATGGGAGATTCGTACTCTTCTGGAGAAGGAATTGAGCCGTTTTACGGACAAAAAGAAAATGATGATCCTAATGGAAAGGATTTATCAAGATTCACTAAGATAGATAATGATGATTGGCTTGCTCATAGATCCATGTACAGTTGGCCTTCTCTTCTTGAGGTTGGAGATAAAGCTGTAAGAGAACACAAAATGCCTAAAAGTAGCGGTGACTCCGAAATGCAGTGGTACTTTGTTGCGGCTTCTGGTGCTGTGACATGGCACTTTGGAGGGAAAAATGATGACGGAAGTTGGTGGGGTGAATATCCTCATAAAACTGTAACAAATGTAGGAACAGTTATGCATCCATGGTATGAAACAAAGAGCAAAAACTT
>ONIF01000211.1 GCA_900317795.1 uncultured Eubacteriales bacterium
AACAAAATACACCGACTTTTATTCAGAACTTTGAAAAAATCATAGATACTACTCCCGTTGACTTGGAAAAAATGAGCGTTGAGAATACCGACTATCAAGAAGAGGTCATCACCTATGATGAACCGCCTGAACAGATTATAGAACCTTTAAACGAACATATCACGATTGCGATTGAAACTCTTTCGGAAAGGCAGACAGGCTGTACAATGACGGCATTTGAAATAGCCGTGACACTTCTGCAACACAAGCAGACGGTAGCAGTTTTTCTTGATGAAAGTACATACAACGGTTATCTGAAATATCACGGTATCAATGAAGCACCACAAGGCTGTGAAATCAACGGTATTATCATATATCCGTTGCACTTGTATCAAAAAATGAAAGTGCATTTCCGCTTTTCAATCTGCGACTGCGGATATACCGAAATAGATTATTTCGACAATGCCGAAATAAAAATATGTATCTGCTCTTTCGATGAATGGAACATATCCATTTTAGCGGATTATCTCAACTCTGAACTGCCGTATATCAAAGATATAAATTATGTTTTCTTTCCCGTCAGTCAAAAGAACTTTGTGAAGTTCTCAAAACAGATGATAAAAGGTCACTGCAAGTGTTTCAGAGTAAAAAACAGTCCCGATTATACAATGCCTTGCGACTGGAACAAGGGCATTTACAATGAGATACTTTCAAAGTATGTGAAGATAGAACAGCCGAAAAAACGTCCGAAAAAGTTGTTCGGTTTGTTTTTAACTCTGTAAGGTGGTGGCTATGCAGTATTTATTATTGATTTTCATAGCCGTTGACGTGGCACAGCACTTTTACATAGAATATCTGAAAAAGGAAATCTGTCTGCGTGACGGCACTTACAAGCCGAAAGAAAATATATTCAAAAGGCTTTTCAAGAGGAAATCCAAATGATGAACAGAGAACAGATAAAACTGCTTGCCATAATAGCGATGACGGTTAATCATACAGCATTTGCCCTTGTTCCGAAAGGGACAATGCTGTATGAAATAATGCTTGATATAGGCTATCTGACAGCCGTTACAATGTGTTATTTTCTTGTGGAGGGATATTATTATACCCGTTCAAAAGTGGCTTATATGCAAAGGCTTTTAATAGTGGCTCTTATATCTCAAATCCCCTATACATTGGCACTCGGTCTGAAACAGTTGAATATGCTTTTCACCTTGCTGATATGCTTTGTTGTTCTCTTGGTGATGGATAAGGTAAAGCCCAAAATACTAATGATAACTCTCGTCTGCATACTGTTTTGTATGACATATTATTGCGATTGGGCATTTAAAGCTGTTGCATTTACGGTACTTTTCAATGTCACATACAGACAAAAGCAAAGTTTCATCATTCCGTATTCGGCAGTATTCTTTATACAGTTCACGTTGTCGCTGTACGGATATATGCAGAAAAACACAATTTTGTGGTCTGTGGTATTTGCTTTTGGATCGGCTTTTGGTATAATGGTTTCGGGATATTTGATAATAAAAAAATACAACGGCAAATGTGCGGATAAGCATAAAAGCATTTGGAAATGGCTCTTTTACATTTACTATCCTGCACATCTGCTGTTGCTGTGGTTACTCAAAATATGAAAGAGAGATAATTCTATGGTTGTAATATACGCTGAAAAAGCAAGTTTGGCAAAGGCGATTGCCGTTGCCCTGAACGGCGGTAACAGAATTGCACACCCGAAAGAAAAAACTATCGGGCATTATGAATTTACGTTCAACGGTGAAAAGGCTGTAATATGTCACGGTGTCGGGCATTTATGCGAATTGGCAAATGCCAAAGAATACGGTGAACAGTATGCCAAATGGGATATTGACAAATACCCGTGTATTCCCGAACATTACAAGGTCGTTGTCAAGGACAAGACTAAAACCTGTTATAACTATGTCAAGGACTTCTTCAAACAAGCTGACTGGATAATCAATGCAACGGACGCTGACCGTGAGGGAGAGTTGATTTTTGCATACATCTATGAAACTATGAACTGCAAGAAGATGTGGAAAAGGGTATGGATAGAGGACTTGACACCACAAAAAATACGGTATGCCTTTGCACATCTCAAAGACAGCAATGAAGTGATGAATATCCAAAAGGCAGGTCGGGCAAGAGGTATTTCGGACTGGATATGCGGTATCAATCTGACGATTGCCGCAACAAAGAAATTATCATCAAGTGATATGCTTTCAGTCGGCAGAGTGCAGACACCTGTTTTGGCTATGGTGGTTGAACGTGAAAAGAAGATTTTGACACACGTTAAAACTCCGTTTTGGCGGTTATTAGCCGACTTCACGACACCAAACGGAAACTTTATTGCAGAATACGAAAAAGGCACTTTTGATGATGAACAAAAGGCAAAAGCCGTCCTTGCGACTTGCACGGGTAAGGGCATTGTAAAATCAAAGACTGTTAAAAAGAGGTCTGTCGGACAGCCGTTATTGTTCAATGCAACACAACTTCAAGCTACGGCAGGCAAAAAATACGGTTGGGATTTGAAAAAGACCGTTCAGGTTATGCAAGACTTGTATGAGCATAAATATATGACATATCCCCGAACATCATCGGAACATTTGACGGTTGCTATGCAGTCGGAAGTGACAGCGACTTTGAAAAAAATCTTTCAGTTGCCTGAATATCAGCAATATGAACTGCCCGAAAGTGCTTGGCAGGCATACACGAAAAGGCACTTTGATGACAGCAAGGTAGATAGTCACCCTGCTATTATCCCTACAATGAATGTGCCGAAAAGTCTTTCGGAACTGTCGGACGATGAACAAAAGCTGTATGATTTGCTTGTAAAGTCGATTATCCGTATCATCTACCCGAAAGCAGAATTGGAGGATACAACAGTTATTCTTGATGTAAACGGAAACGACTTCAAGGCAACAGGCAGTATCATTTTAAATCAAGGTTGGTATGCGGTGGACGCTGTTCCCGACAAAAAGGCAACTTTACCGCCTATCAATGAGGGAGAAAGTTATGACGGCAAATATGAACTTCAAAAAGGCTTTACCGAACCGCCTAAACGATATACCGAACCTGACTTGATTACAGCGATGGAAACGGCAGGCAAGAATATTGAAGATGAACAGGCAAGGGCATTGATGAAAGCTGAAAATAAAGGTCTTGGCACTCCTGCGACAAGGGCAAGTATCATCAATTCTCTTTTTGCAAGAGATTATCTAACGAAAAAAGGCAAATCCATTATGCCGACAGAAAAAGGAATTTTCCTGATAGATAATCTTCCCGTCAAGGCTTTGAACAGTGCTGAAATGACAGGAGAATGGGAAAAACGTCTGCACGACATAGCCGTCGGCAAAGAGGATTATAACACATTCATATCCGATATGGAAAATACTGTCCGTGAATGGTATGGGACGATTGCAAACATTCAAACATCATCTTATGCGACTTCTGCGGATAATCTTGTGTGTCCATTATGCAATTCCAAAGTCATCAAGGGACAATACGGTTATTTGTGTTCTGCAAGGCAGTCAACAGGCTGTCAGTTTGCGGTAAACTTCGATATATGCGGAAAACGATTGACAGATGAACAAATCGTCAAGCTGATTTCAACGGGCAAATCCCCATTGATAAAAGGCTTTAAGAGTAGCAAATCGGGAAAGGAATTTGACGCATATCTTGTCATAGACAAAAATGAAAGAAGAACAAAATTTGAACTTCCCGAAAAGAAAGAGTTGCTGTGTCCGATATGCAGTGCAAAGGTCATCAAAGGCAAGTACGGTTATTTTTGTTCGGCAAAACAAGAAAAGGGCTGTACCTTTTCGATAGGACTTGAAATGTGCGGTAAAAAAATACCCGATACGCAAGCGGAAAGGCTTATCACCAAAGGAAAAACTACCTTGATAAAAGGATTTAAAAGCAAGTCGGGCAAAGACTTTGACGCATATTTGATATTCGATAAAAAACAGAACAAGATTACTTTTGAATTTCCTACGAAAAAATAAAATAGAATATTGCAGACTTCAAGCAAGTAAAACGAAAATGTTTTACTTGCTATTTTTTATGCCAAATTTGAAAGGTATGATTTTATGGAGTACAAGAGATTTACAGAAGAACAAAAGGAAAAAGCAAGAAACG
>ONIF01000068.1 GCA_900317795.1 uncultured Eubacteriales bacterium
AGCGACGAAGAATCTTTTGAAGATTCCTCACTGCGTTCGGAATGACATACTTCATTTCATCATTGTCAGAATATTTTTCAGTTACATCGAACTCACGTTAATTATACCATAAAAATTTTCCTCTGCAAATGAATATGAAAAAAATATCGGGGTATTCTATTATCAGACCATATATACAGGAGGTTTTTCAAATGACATCAAAAGAGTTGCTTTATGTAGAGGACGCTCTCGGTCACGAGCAGTATTTTAAAACACAGTGCAGCGAAACCGCAAGCCGCATACAAGACAGCGAACTCCGCTCCTTTGCACAGGATATACAAACACGACATCAGGAGATATTCCAAAATTTTTATAACTTGCTTTGAGGTGGTCAACATGAACGACAGGGATTTAATGGAAAATATGCTTTTGCTTGAAAAGGGTGTATGTGACTTGTATATGCACGGTACAATAGAATCTTCCAGTGCAGACGTGCATCAGACTTTTTCCGATTCACTCAATACAGCCCTTGACATTCAAGAAAAAATTTACAGTAAAATGGAAGACAGAGGCTGGTACAAATCTGAGCAGGCTGACCAGAATAAAATGGACTGCTTGAGAATGAAATTCAGTAACTGAGAGAAACAGAGTGGAAAGCGGAGTGATTTCTGCTTTCCATTCTGTTATTTTTTGCCTTTTAGAAATTTTTTTGCAAAATTCCGGTGTATTTCTTGATTTATGAAAATTGACATGATATAATGAAATAGTATTTTTTGATGAAGGTGGGATATTATGATAAGCGGTGCTGAAATTATGGTGAAGTGCCTTCAGGAAGAAGGTGTTTCAATACTTTTCGGCTATCCCGGAGCAGTTATCTGCCCGTTTTTTGATAAACTTTGCGAAACAGATATAAAAGCAATACTTGTAAGACAGGAGCAGAATGCTGCACACGCTGCAAGCGGCTATGCAAGGGCGACTTCAAAAGTCGGTGTATGCGTTGCAACATCGGGACCGGGTGCTTTGAATATGATAACGGGTATTGCAACGGCTTATATGGATTCAATTCCTATGGTTGCAATTACAGGTCAAGTAAAAAGTGATGTGCTTGGCAGAGATGTTTTTCAGGAAGCAGATATTACAGGTGCGTGTGAATCCTTTGTAAAACACAGTTATCTTGTAAAAAATACGGCTGATTTGCCGAGAGTTTTCAAAGAGGCTTTCCATATTGCCGGTACGGGCAGACCCGGACCTGTTTTGATAGATGTACCCGTTGACATTCAGCAGGGCGAAATAGAGGAGTTTATATATCCCGAAAAGGTAAATATCATAGGCTATAAACCGAGCGTGCAGGGACACCCCATGCAGATAAAAAGAGCATTGGAGGGCTTGGCACAGTCCAAAAAGCCTGTTATATGCGTAGGCGGAGGAGTACTTACATCGGGTGCAAAACCCAAACTCAGAGAGTTTGCAAAATTGACAAATATACCTGTTGTATCTACCATGATGGGCATAGGTGCTATGCCGTCAAATGATGAATTGTATGTGGGAATGATAGGTTCTCACGGTATCAAAGCCGCCAATAAGACGATACATGAGGCAGATTTGATAATCCTTTGCGGTGCAAGGGTAGGTGACAGGGCGGTTGCATCGCCCGACCAGGTCGCACAAAATTCCCGTGTCATACATATAGACATAGACCCTGCCGAAATAGGCAAAAATATGAAAACAACCATTCCAATCGTGGGCGACTTAAAAAGCGTTTTGACACAAATGCTGAAAGAAGTTTCCTATACTGCCCCGAAAGAGTGGCTTGAAGATATAGCAAGTTGGAAAAAAGAATTTGCAAAGCCCCATGTAAAATTTGAGGGCTATGTCGAGCCACAGGGATTTCTTGAAAAGCTTTCCGAAAAGCTTGATAAAAAGTCAATTTTGATTGCAGACGTAGGGCAAAATCAGATTTGGTGTGCAAACAGCTTTAAAGTGTCCGACGGAAGATTTTTCACATCGGGCGGCATGGGTACAATGGGATATTCCGTGCCGGCGGCAGTCGGGGCAAAATTTGCCCGTCCGTCAAGAGATGTTGTCGCTGTATGCGGTGACGGCTCTTTCCAGATGTCAATGAATGAGTTGGCAACCATTGCCCAAAATCATCTCAATGTCAAGATAATTGTCATGCGTAATACCGTTTTGGGAATGGTGCATGAATTGCAGGACTTTTTTTATGGAAGTCGTTACGCTGTAACGGAACTTGACGAAATGCCCGATTTTGCAAAAATTGCGGCAGCCTACGGCATAGAATCGGCATTTGCTTCATCAAATGAGGAAGCCGAAATGTATGCGGAAAAAATGCTGAAAAGCAATAAGCCGTTTTTGCTTGTATGCAACGTGCACCCCAATACACCGTCACGATAAGGAGGAAATCTGATGAAATACACTCTTTCCGTTTTAGTTGAAAACCATGCCGGTGTACTTTCAAAAGTTTCCGGATTATTTTCAAGACGTGGATTTAATATAGACAGCCTTGCAGTAGGTACTACCGAAGATGAAAATATATCGAGAATTACCATCGTTGCAGACGGTGACGAGTATGTGATAGAACAGCTTGAAAAACAGCTTAATAAACTCATTCCTGTTATCAAAGTAAGAACTCTTACGGAGGGGAGTTTTGTAAGCTGTGAACTCTATCTTGTGAAAGTCCGCTGTACAGCAAAGCAAAGGCTTGATATAATGAAAATAGCCGAACTCATGCAGGCTAAAATCGTTGATGTGGCACAAAACTCAATTACTCTGCAATTTGCAGATACAAGCGAGAGGTTTGAAACATTGACGGAATTGTTAAAACCGTATGGTATCCGTGAAATCGTCAGAACAGGCACTGTCGCCATTGAAAAGGACTCTGCCGCAAAAAAATGACGGTCAAGCGAATTTCATAATATATATTTTAAACAATTTTTTATGGAGGTCTTTAAAATGCCAAAAATTTATTATGAGGCTGACTGTGACATCAATCAGCTCAACGGAAAAACCGTTGCTATTATCGGCTACGGCAGTCAGGGACACGCTCACGCTCTCAATCTTCGTGACAGCGGTGTAAAAGTTATCATCGGTCTTTATGAGGGCAGCAAAAAGTGGGATCATGTAAAGGAACTCGGCTTTGAAGTTTATACAACTGCCGAAGCTACCAAAAAAGCCGATATTATCATGATACTTACTCCCGACGAAAAACAGGCTGATATTTTCAAAAAGGACATCGCTCCCAATCTGACAGAGGGCAAGGCTATCGCTTTTGCACACGGCTTTAACATTCACTTTAAGCAGATTGTTCCTCCCTCAAATGTAGATATATTCATGATTGCTCCGAAAGCTCCCGGTCACACTGTACGTTCGGAGTATGTTGAGGGCAAGGGTACACCCGCTCTCGTTGCAGTATATCAGGACGCAACAGGCAAGGCTCTTGACATTGCTCTTGCTTATGGTGCAGGTATCGGTGCAGCCCGTGCAGCCGTTATGGAAACAACTTTCAAAATCGAAACAGAAACCGACCTCTTTGGTGAGCAGGCTGTACTTTGCGGCGGCGTAACAGCTCTCATGCAGGCAGGCTTTGAAACTCTCGTTGAAGCAGGCTATGCTCCCGAAAATGCTTACTTTGAGTGTATCCATGAAATGAAACTCATCGTTGACCTTATCTATGCAGGCGGTTTCTCAAAGATGAGATATTCCATTTCAAATACCGCTGAATTCGGTGACTACGAAACAGGCAAGAGAATTATTACAGATGCTACAAAGGCTGAAATGAAGAAAGTTCTTGCCGAAATTCAGGACGGTACATTTGCTTCCAAGTGGATTGCAGAAAATAAGAACGGTCTTGCACACTTCAATGCAATGCGTGCTATCAAGGCTGAACATCAGCTTGAAAAAGTCGGTGAGGAAATCCGCAAAATGTATTCATGGAACGGTACCGACAAGTACGCTGACTGATAAAATTTATTTCCGTTAAAGAATAAAAGCCATCAATATGAGTGCAATATACGCTCATATTGATGGCTTTGAATTTATGGAAATTATTTTATTTCGGGATTATCGGTTATTCCCATGATATAATCTATGGATACATTGAATATCTTTGAATACGCAACGAGCAAATCTATTGGCAGTTTTCTTTGATTTCTTTCATACTGCGACAAAGTTATTTGAGCTATGCCAAGCAGTTTACTCAAATCTTCCTGACTCATATTATTTTTTTGCCTTAAAATCTTTATTCTCTCGTAATATTCCATGTTCATTCTCCCTGCATTGTATCAAATCAAATTCTTTTATCAAGGACAGGCACATATTTTTGATAAAATTCCTCAAATGTATCATTTTCGATAGTTTCCCGTATTTTCATAAGCAGGGTATTGTAAAAATACACGTTATGCATGACACACAAACGCATGGCAAGCATTTCACCGCTTTTGAAAAGATGTCGGATATATGCCCTCGTGAAATTTCGGCATACAGGGCAGTCACACTCTGTATCAAGGGGATTTTCGTCAAGGGTATATTTTTCATTCATCATATTTCTTCTGCCCTGCCATGTAAAGACGTTGGCATGACGGGCATTTCTTGTAGGCATGACGCAGTCAAACATATCTACTCCACGATGTACGGCTTCCAGTATATTGACAGGCGTGCCTACTCCCATTAAATAACGGGGTTTGTCTTTCGGCATATACTCCTCTACAACGTCAATGATATGATACATTTCCTGTGCAGACTCGCCTACCGCAAGTCCCCCTATTGCATAGCCGTCAAGATTCAATTCCGCAATGCGTTTCATGTGGTCAATACGCAGGTCATCATAAGTCGAGCCTTGATTGATACCGAAAAGCATTTGCTGTTTATTGATGGTATCTTCAAGGGCATTCAATTCCTGCATTTTCTTTTGACATCTGCAAAGCCACCTGTAAGTTCTGTCACAAGAATTTTTTGTATAGTTATATTCGGCAGGATTTTCTATGCACTCATCAAATGCCATAGCGATAGTTGAGCCTAAATCGGACTGTATCTGCATACTTTCCTCTGGTCCCATAAAAATTCTGTGTCCGTCAATGTGTGACGCAAATGTTACGCCCTCTTCTTTGATGTTTCTGAGTTTTGCAAGGGAGAATACCTGAAAACCACCGCTGTCGGTCAATATAGGACCGTTCCAGCGTGTAAACTTGTGCAGACCGCCAAGTTTTTTAACATTTTCATTCCCGGGTCTTAAATGCAGATGATAGGTATTGCAAAGCTGTACCTGACAGCGTAAATCTTTCAAATCAAGGGCAGAAACAGCCCCTTTGATTGCACCGCACGTTGCAACGTTCATAAATGCAGGTGTCTGTATAACACCGTGAGGCGTGGTAATCTCGCCACGCCTCGCTTTTCCGATTTGTTTTATCAATTTATACATATCAGTCTTTATTCAGCTTCATCAGCCAATTCGGCTTTTGCCCTTGCCGCAGCGGCTTCTGCTTCGGCTCTTGCCTTTGCCTGTGCAACCTCTGCTTCAAATTCAGCTCTCTGTTTTTCTGCGGCAGCTTTTCTTTCTTCTTCATTGGTGAATTTAAGCGGTTTATCCTCACCGTCAACGAGTGCCGTCATTGCGTTGTCATGGAATACCGCAACAGTGCCTACGGGCATTTCCAAAACTCTTATTGCTTCCGAGCGGAATTTGAAAAGCTCATACGAGGGAATTCTTATATAATCATCTGATTTGTGATTTTCCTCGTCGGGGTCATCGAGAAGTCCGAAATACCAGCCCGAATCGCCTGCTTTTGCAGTTTCCGTTCTGTTCATATACACATCTGACGCATTCATAGCCTCTTTAAGTACAAGGATAGTATCTTTAAAAGTGGTAGCTTCGGGCTGAACATTGGCAACTCTTACGGTTTCAACCTGCATATTCTGTGCAAGCAGAGAAAGTGTAACATCATCTGTCTTGTCGGTCAAGGGATTTTTCTTGTAATCGCTTGACTGCACTACATAGAAAACATTGCCCTTATCATCTTTTCTCTCACTCATGAAGAAGAATGACCAGCCGAAATTCATTACAAACTTATCATTGAATATATCCGCATTGGTTTCCCTGCAAATTTGTGTAAGCGTCTTGAAAATAGCCCCTGCCGCATTCTTCATGGGATAGCCTGCATACATTCTTACTGTATTATCTTTTATTTTTGCTTCAAAAGTTATCATAACATAACTCCCTTTCTTGAAATCAATTTACATGAAATTATTGTATAATATTTTAAATTTTTTGTCAATGTTTATTTTTTTAACGTGAGTTCGATAGAATGTTTACAAACCTTTTTTTGTTGGAAATTCAAGTTTATTTGCTGTCCGGACCCCTCCGCCTCGCTACGCTCGGCACCTCCCCTTTTAGGGGAGATGGCAAAAATTGACAATTTTAATTGTCAATTTTTGACGGAGGGGTTGAAACAATGAATCAAAATAATTTTCCATCGAACTCACGTTTTTTACATACACATAGAAATTGCATTTCAACTGTCAAAGCCCTTTCTCCGCAGGAAAAAAATTGCAAATTTGTCATAAAATTTCGTTTTGGGTTATATACCCAAAAAAATAAACAAATTTCATATCAAAAATATGTAAATTTTCTACAAAATGGTAATTTTTGGAAAATTTTCGTAAAACTGCACAAAAAGTGATTTTAATGAAAAGCAAAATTCTATGCCTTAAACTGCCAAATCCATTTTTTGTGTATTGTTTTTTTAAAATTAAAGTGATATAATCTTTTTCATAAAAAAGCAGTATAAAATGTCATTTATGTATAAGTTTACAATATTGTAATATTATTTTTGGTAATGCATAAAACTCTTTGCAGGAGCATATATTTTATAGTTGTGTTTTTTCGAGAAAAACTCTTTGATAATTATGAGATAGATTTCAGAGGTGTGGAATGGAAACGGAAAATCTCAAAGACGGACAGAAGTCTGAAAAGAAAAAAAAGAAACATTCTGCAAAATATTATTTAGCCGAATTACTCATAAAAATCGGCATAGTTGTATTATCTTTGTGGATATTACTCAGTTTTATTGTGATGGTGAGTGTATGCCATGACAACTCCTCATATCCCATGATAAAAGACGGTGATTTCTGCTTGACATACAGGCTTGCCGAAATTCGTCAGGGTGACGAAATAACGTATATCAAAGATGACAAAATCAAAATAGGGCGTGCTGTTGCATTCAGCGGTGATACTGTCGATATACAAAACAACAGTGTTTCGGTAAACGGCTTGAATATAGCCGAAAATGTGGTTTACCCGACAAACTCACAGGGAAGTGACATAGAATTTCCCTATAAAATCCCCGAAGACTGCGTATTCGTTTTGAACGATTACAGGAGCGACCTCTCGGACAGCCGTAAATATGGCGGTATATCTTTATCCGATGTAAAGGGCGTTGTTGTGTTCATCATGCGAAGACGTGGCATATAAATATATATATTTTTTATTATTTTAGGAGGAAAAGAAAATGAAGAAAAGAAACTTTTTGGCAGTGCTTGCATCTTGTGCGGTTATGGCTTCCATGTTCTCCGTGACGGCAAATGCGGCAAACTATGCAGATGAAAACCAGGCAGCAGGCGGCAATACGACATTTACAAAGTATCTTGTACTTGACGCAGAGGCAAATGTACCCAATGCAACATTCAAGTACACGATTAAAGCAGGTGCAGAAATAAAAGGTACAGCAACCACTATGCAGGTATATGCAGGTAAAATCGTTACAGACGAAGAAGGCAAAGTTACTGCCCCCGTTGTTTCCGATGTAACATTTACAGCAGGCAATTCCACAACAGACGGTGCAGACGGTGACGGTATCACAAACGATGCAAGCAAAAAATATGCTTCTCAGACAATCAATGCCGATTTTACAGGCGTTAAGTTTGATGAACCCGGTGTTTACCGTTATATCGTGACAGAGGACCTCAACGAAAGTCAGGGTGTTGCGGTTGCAGGCAGTATTGCAAAAACTCTTGATGTATTCGTAGAAGATGACGGCACAGGCACACTTTCTGTTAAGAGCTATGTTCTTTACAATACCGTTATCAATACAGCACCCGAGAAAAATACCGCTGTTGATGAAAATGCCGACAAGACAGCAGAGGACGGCAAGAAAACAGACGGTTTTGTGAATACTTACGATACAAACGACCTTACTTTGAGCAAGACTGTTACAGGTAACCAAGGCTCAAAAGACAAGTACTTCAAATTTGAAGTTACCGTAAAAAATGCCGTTGCAGGTACGGTATATGATGTTGACCTTACAAACGCAGACGGTACGGTTGCAGAAAACTCCGCTACCAATGCCGACTATATCGGCAAAACAAATCCGACTTCCATCACGGCAGATGATGAGGGCAAAGCAACCGCAACTTTCTATCTCCAGAACGGTCAGTCAATCAAAATTCTCGGACTTGCCGAAGGTACAG